>JALHTA010000149.1 GCA_022865545.1 Actinomycetota bacterium
CATGGATAATGGTGCTGAAGAAAAAAACAAGTAAAATATAAGAATGAATAAGAAAAATACTATACCCAGGTCAATTTTATTACAGCCAAATATCCTTCCGTCCCTATAATCATCCTAACACACATGGTCACAGTCTATATAATCATCCTTTACATATTCATCAAACTCATCAGGATTCTCCCCTACCCCTGGAGGTGGTCTTTTCCTTTTAAACTCATATATGCCCGGATAATCCAGTATTTTCTTAACTACCTTATAATCCTCAATGAATGCGATTGTCCTCATCTCTCCTCCACACTTTGGACAGATAAGGGGACCCACCTCATATATCTTCTGTATTAGCCGTGCCCAGGATCTATTTAAGGCCCCCTGGACACCCGTATTCTATGATATGGTATTCGGGCTCATCCCTCTCTTTTTAAGCATTCCTCTTGTGACATTACTGTAATAATCAAGATACCCAACTGTCTGCCCTCACCTATCAGGTATGTGGGAGACAAGGGCCGCCATCCATTCAATGCAGCTAAACTCCTTTACATCCTTTCCGTATTTAGACTAATGTATTACCTTTGCCTTATCCGGGAAGTATTCCGTCCACGCCTTAAGAAAACGATGCTCTTATGATGTATCTTGCCAGATTCTCTGTAGACCTTGCATCTCTTGGATTTATTCTCTTTCCGCAGTATACTCCGAAACCGATGTGCCGCCATGACAGGATCAGGTCCATTACTCTTTGTGTAATAAGACACTTGGATAGAAACATCTATTATGTGTTTTTACATAAATGTGTAATGTTTTTTAGAAGGAGGAAAGGCAATGGGATACAAGCCACTTGGTGACAGATTGTTAGTAAAACCGAAACCCAGTGAAGAAAAAACTAAAAGCGGAATTGTTCTTCCGGATTCTGCAAAAGAGAAGCCGCAGGAAGGAAAAGTAATTGCAGCCGGCGAAGGAGCAATAGATGACAAGGGGAAAAAGATTCCCATGGAAGGCTCGGCTGTGGTAGAAAAAGTAAAAAACTTGCCTCATGGCGAAGGTCTGGATGCGTTAAATGGTGTGTATGTGAACATGATATAGTAGGGATTATAGATCCTGCTAAAGTTACCAGAAGTGCACTTCAGAATGCAGAATCTATAGCAGCACTGCTCCTTAAAACCGAGGTTGTCGTTGCTGAGAAGCCCGAAAAAGAAAAAGGAATGGGTATGCCTCCGGTAGGAGGATATCCGGGCGGAGCAATGCCACCAATGTAAGGTTATCTGATTATAACAATCAGAGGTTAAAAGATAATAGAGCTGGTTTTGGATTCAAGGCTAGCTCTATTTATGTTATAATTTTCACATATTATATATGATAGATATATAATTATATGTGAATAGTTTGCATAAAAACAAGTTATGCGAAATGCTCACTTTAGAACGCAAATATGGAGACAAACATGTTTAAAAATTTGTTAGAGAGGGCATCTCACCGAAGTTGTGGAATTGCGTTATCCCTATTTACTTTGATTGCCCTAGTTCATTTTACGGCGGCTTTTCTTAAATCTCTTGCTCTTAACTTTGCAGGAATGATACTTTTTGCTCTAATCTCTCTAACTCTCGTAAAAAAACGATATTGGCAAGAGATAAGGATAAGAAAACCCATTTATCCCATCTACATTCTTTGGGGCATTATGTTGTCGATATTGTTTGTTTTAGTTAGTTACGTAATCACTTACATTACTGATTTTAATCCTTTAAATTTTATGGTGATTATGGCAAAACAACAATTAAGTTATGGTGTGATTACCAAATATAACACCTGGCAATATTTCCCAATTGCAGCTCTAGGTTTTTGCACAATCAGCCCCCTTACAGAAGAATTTTTCTTTCGGGGTTTGCTTTTAAAATCCTTTGAGAATAAATTCGGGAATTCATTCGCCAATATACTTCAAGCATTTCTATTTGGTTTAATCCATTTGGCATATTTCTGGCTTACTCTCTTTGACATATTTTTAATTGCTACTGTGGTTCCTCTTATGATTTTTGGGGGTATCATTTACGGCTGGGTAACTCAGAGAACTAATTCAGTATTTTCCTCTATAATAGTCCATGCTTTTTGCAACTTTGTTCTGATCCTTTTAGTATTCGCATTTATAATTCCAGCTATTGGGTGATTAAAGATGAGCACTCCTTCGTTCGCATTATTGTATAACTGCGGACATACGGTTACGCTTCACTCCACGCAGACCACCCTCCGGGTGGCTTCGTATGTCCGCAAAACGTGAGGTGAAATATTTGCTTTGGGTCATAAAAATAAAGGAGATAAAAAATGCTTGGAAATATAATTTGGATATTAACCGGCCTGTTTTTCCTGAACAGGCTTGTATTATGGATAATTTTCTTCAACAAAGGGGATTTTGGTAAGTATGGGAAAATAGTAATTATAATAAATCATATTACTGCACTCAGTCTACCGCTTGTCTCTCAACCAAGATTAGGGTTGAATATTTATTTACGCATCTTATTAGGTGGCATTGTTTTTATAATTGGGATGTTTATTATTAAGAAAGCTGATGATTAATTTAATAAAACTAAAATACGAGCAGATACCGTAACGACCAAGTTGACCACAACAGGTGTATACAGTAGGGTGAGACATCCAATATATTTAGGTAGTAATATCTACTTTATAGGTTGGTCCTTAGTTTGGGATGCTATCTATTGTTTTTATTTAATTCTCCTTGTAATTTTTTTAAACTGGTTACAAGCTTTTCTCGAAGAGAAATATATTTTGGAGAAAAATTTTGGAGATGAATACAGAGAATATAAGAAAAACGTGGGGATGTTTTTACCGAAGATAGTAAAGAGATGATGGAGATTAGAAGAGCCAAAATTCTATACTTTCAGTTGTGCTATAACTTAAAAATGTTTATCTGATTCGGGCTTATGTTCTTCCTTACCCAAATCGTCTTCAATGACTTTGCATAAAAGTAAAATATTATACGAAATTTATTACACAGAAGTTTGAGTTATTAAGTAAGATTTCATGATTTATACAGAAGATATTACAAAAGAGGTTATCAAGAAATATCCCTCTTGTGCAGCTTGGACAACACCTATATCAGCGCTTGCTGTTTGGGAGAGAAGCTTCTTTAATAAATTTACGCTATCATACATGACAGCCCTGGTTTTGGGTCACACCATGTTGCAACAAGGGCTGACTGGACGTGGTACGCTATAGGGAATGGTCTGATTTATAAGAAATTGCTAATGGATCACAATTCTATAAACGGCTAAAAGTTAACGTAATTTAGGCTATCGGATTTAATTAAAGTCATGAATAATGGTGCTGAAGAAAAAAACAAGCAAAATATAAGAATGAATAAGAAAAATACTATACCCGGGTCGGTCAGTTTTATTACATCCAAATATCCTTCCGTCCCTATAATCATCCTAACACACATGGTCACAGTCTATATAATCATCCTTTACATATTCATCAAACTCATCAGGATTCTCCCCTACCCCCGGAGGAGGTCTTTTCCTTTTAAACTCATGTATGCCCGGATAATCCAGTATCTTCTTAACTACCTTATAATCCTCAATGGATGCGATTATCCTCATCTCTCCTCCGCACTTTGGACAGATAAGGGGACCCACCTCATATATCTTATGTATTAGCCGTGCCC
>JALHTA010000150.1 GCA_022865545.1 Actinomycetota bacterium
ATAGCATCTATTTTCGGTAAGAGAGCATCAACGATAAGGGGGATAATTTTCAGGGCGCTTACAAAATTAAAGGAAGAGACCCGGAGTATCAATGGATAAAAAAATTGAAATAATAATATACAAATGCCTGATGCTTATGGAAAAGGGCCATAGCCTTGATGAGTGCTTAAGTAGATTTAAAGGCCACCGGAATGAAATAAACGAATATTTTAAAACTATAAAAAATATTAAGGACCTTGAGGTGATCTTGCCTGAAAAAGATTACCGGAAGAACAGCCTTACCCGGATAATAGGTGAGGCTAAAAGGCGTGAGATGATCTCATCAGAAAAAGCTGATGCTGCAGCAGCAATTAAGCGAAGAATGCCTGGTGCCAAAAAAAGACTGCTTTTAAGGCCTGCAATGATCTTTTTGGTGTTTCTTGTTCTGTCTGTCTTTTCTTTTTCAGGAACCCTTTTTGCATCTCAGGAAACTGTACCCGGACAGGTCCTTTATCCACTCAAGAGATCTTTTGAAGACTTTAAGCTTACAGTTTATCCTGAAAGCCAAAAAGATGATCTTCATTTTCAATTTTTAAATAACCGTATTGATGAAGCAAATACCCTCCTCATTTCAGATGAAACTGATGTAGATGTTCTAGTAGATGATTTAATCATTGAAATAGATATGGAATACCAGATGTGCAAGAAGTTTAATTGTTTTTCCACAAGGGATGAGGACCAGGTCCTAAATTCCATAAATAGTATTAAAAGCAGACATAAAAATAGAATGGGGATGGAGCAGGATAATGATGCAGTATCTGGCCATGATAAGAATGAAGGCCCTGGCAATGATGATAATAGCGATATGGGGCAGAAAGGCAATAATGGAGGAAGCAGCCAAAACATGGGCAGGTGAACTGCTTTTCTGTATAGAAGGGATCTTTCTGTCTTTCTAGAAAAATTGAATACCTGAGCTATTATAATATATTCTATTCCCCCTTATTCTATCCGGTAAATATCCCAATATGCTATTAATATTGTTTATCACAGGTACTATACTTTGTAATATATTATTATACATTACACAATTATTTTAACATATATTATCATTATAAATTTTTTATCTTTTTCTCTTGACATATATAACTTTATGTATTAATATAATCCCAGAGTTTTAAATTAGAGTTCTTTTGACAATCTAGAAATTTACTATTAAGTAATAGAGGCTATGAAATGTATTCCGCTTTTTGGGCACTAAGGGATACATGGAGCCAGTGGTGCAACCGGCTATTACTTTTTTGCATGATATATGTGCAGAAAAGGCCGCCTAGTCTCTATTTGAGAAGGTGGCCTTTAATGTTTAGATATAAAAATAAAATAATAGCTTCGACAATAGTGGTGCTACTGCTTTTAGTATCACTTACTGCAGTATCCTTTTCAACTAAGGTATCAAGAGTATCAAGTAGCTTTGCTTGCACTACATCTGTAGCAATAGAGAGTAGCAAGACTCAGGTAGTAGAGGCAGTAGCAGATATAACTGTAAAGGCTTTAACTGCTGATATTGTAGGTGATATTGAAGACAATCTTAAGGATCAGACTGTAGAAATATATAAAATAAGGCAGACAGAAGAAAAAGCCAGGTCAGAGGCTAAGGCACTGGCTTTAAAGCAAGCAGCTGAAGCTAAGGCGGCAGCTGAGGCAGAAGCAGCACAAAGCAAAGCTACAGCAGCTGGGGCCAGTCTAAATGGCCTGGAGGCTGAAATACTTAGACTTATTAATAAGGTAAGGGCAGACCACGGTCTCTCACAGCTTCAAGTTGTACAATCGCTTACTGATATTGCGCGTACAAGGTGTAGTGATATGGTATCAAGAGGATACTTCTCGCACTATACTCCAGAGGGGACAACCTTTTTTAATAT
>JALHTA010000015.1 GCA_022865545.1 Actinomycetota bacterium
ATTTATCTTTGACACAGGTTCAGTAGTTTTGGATGCCTTTTGCATCATATTTCTGAACATTGTATTCATTTTGTCCCAATTCATTTCATAGCCAAAATAACCTTTAGCCACTGCTTTATCAAGTAACTCCTCAGGAAAACCTTTTTTTATCTCATCTTCCCAATTCTCATCTGCTCCACACATGAATATAGCAATTTTTTTATTTAAAAGGGTAATTAAATTCCTTTTTACAAAATTTTTTACAAAAGCATTCATTCTTGCAATAAGAAAAGACCCTCCCACTACTACCAAATCATAATTTTCCAGCTTTACTTTTTTGTCCTTTTTAAGATCTGCAAGTTCAACATCATATTTATTTTCCCTTAGTAATTCTGCAAGCATACCTGCACATTTTTCTGTTGTCCCAAATCTTGTTGCATAAGCAATTAAAATCTTCATTTAAATATCTCCTTTCTTTCTTAAAATATGTGAACAATCTTAAGGTAAAATCTTAAATAATCAACAGATAACACTATTTTTAATTTGTATCACACACAAGTTTTATAAAGGTATTACCATATAAATAGATTATTCCCTGTAAGTAGGTTTTTATTGGCTGGGGAGAGAGGATTCGAACCAATAGCTTAATATTTTAATTCAGATATCTTAGGGATATTTTTATTGAAGTAGGGATTATACCCATTCGCGTTTTACCCAGAGAGCACATCCTCCTTCAGTTTCATGTAGTTGTTCATGATTTTGACGGATTGCTTTTAGAAATTCAGATTGTAGAGCTTCTTTTAGATGTGTGGCCTTTTCCTCATATCATAATATTATATTTCATTATAATTCTATTATACAAAAATTAAAATATTTAAATTTTATCAATTCTTAATGGCCCATTAACCCCCTTTAGCCGATAGAATAATTTTTTCTTTTGTGAGAAGACGGGTAAGCAATAATACAATTATCCAGACAATTATAACTCCCATTAGATACCACAATGAAAAGGACCAGGAGGCCAGGTTGATGGCACCTACAGCCATTCCCAGCGGGACCCCCATCATCAGGCCAAACCCCAGCAGAAAAGAGGGTGTTATGGCAATGTCTGGATTATATGCAAGAGAAATAAGTATAATAAATAGAAGCAGTCCAAATAAAAGAAGGGGATCAAATATCAGACTGGTTAAAAATAACGGTAACGGCAATAAAAAATTACCGGTGGCCGGGACGATCACTGATAGATTTACTGTAAGCAAAACGATCATTGTCGAAATAATTGATATTATATAACCTGGAATGAAGATAGCCAGGCTTTTACCCAGCCATATTTCTTTGGGAGTAAGTGTAGTGGCTATAAGCGAGGCAATATTACCATTAACTTTCTCCTTGACTACCGGTAGGCTGGAAAATGCCCATATGAAGGTCATAAGGATTGCAAGCGGCAAAAAGTATGCAATCAGGCTGATTATTATCTCCAGTACTGGCTCAGCTGCTTTTTGGCCCACCCATTCCTGTTTGCTCAGGACAATACTGACACTTACGGCAATGGCAATAGTTATAACGGCAAATACTATACTGATGATAAGGAAAGTATTTGTTTGCTTAAGTTCCCTGAAATCTCTTTTTAAAATAATACCTGTTTTTTTCAAATAAAACTCCTAATATGATAAGACAACTTTCTCTTTGGAAATACGGAACTGTAAAATGATCACAAGGATTGCAATCACTAATGTCAATCCAATATTAGCCAGTGTAAAGGGCCATGATGAGGTGAAATCCATAAAACTGGTACGAAGCAGCAACTGAACCACAATATTTACAAAAAGTGGCAGAAAAACCAGGGCAATGATATTTGCATTATTTGGTTTACCGGTAAGTCCTAATAGGTAAACCAGAAGGCCAAAACACAAATACATGACCGGAAAGACAATAAAGGTGGTAATAGCTATCCAGGGATTAAATAAAAATCCTATGGTCGGGACAAAATAAATATAGTTTACAGCAATCAGGGAAATAATGGTTAGCAGCTCGCCCAAAATAAGGCCTGGTATAAAAATAGCCAGGCTTTTTCCTATCCAGACATCCTTTAATTTTAGGGGTGTAGCCAGAAGCGACTGTATGTTCCCCCTTGATTTTTCCTTGATCATGGACGTAAATCCTACGGCATTCAGGTTTATTCCCAGCCCGAGGAGGGAAGCAGTAAACAAGATCACTCCCAGGTAAAGATCAAGTTTGGCCCTATCGGGAGAAATTTTATCTAATTCCGGAGCTATGAGAAGAATACCGAACAAGGCAGTCATGGCAGCAACTAATATTAGAGCCAGGCCATACCAGATAATAGTCACTGATTTTGCACTAAAATTGTTTTTAATATTGGTAGTGATTAGTGTACCTATGTTTCTCATGATCCTTCAGCCCCTTTCAGGATCTTTGAATACAACTCTTCCAGAGATGCCTCCTGCTTTATTGCTTCCTCGACCTTTATTCCACGGCTGGAAAGAAGGCTTATAATATCAGATGTGGCCTTTTCCTTATTTGGCATAAAAACAAGGCTATTATCCTTTACTTCCTTTAGTCCGAGATCAGGTAATTTTTTAATTTCACCTATCATATAATCAGTAATGTTTTCAGATGCCTTGATTATTATTCCGCTTTTTCCCATCCCCTGGCGCAGACTCTCCAGTTCTCCGTATAGTTTTATTTCCCCCCCGTCAATAATTGCGATCCGGTTGCAGATACGCTGTACCTCATCAAGATTATGAGAACTTAAGATAATTGTCTTATTTTCTTTCTTGGCCAGATTCAACAGAATCTTTCTTATTTGGATCTGCCCGGATGGATCAACTCCGGAAGTAGGTTCATCAAGAACTAAAATTTCCGGATCATGAACCATGGATCTTGCCAGTGCCAGTCTCTGTCTCATTCCAGTGGAGTATGTGTGTACCTTGTCATCACCCCTACCGGTAAGTTCTACCATATCAAGTAGCTGTCCGATCCTTTCCTCTGCCAAAACCATTCCATATATTCTGGAATAAAACATCAGGTTTTCCCTGGCTGTCATGCCGTCATATAGGCCGTCCAGGTCAAGTACAAAGCCGATTTTTTTCCTGGTATCGCTACTTTCAATGTCCTGGCCCAGTACCTCCAGGTCACCTGAATCAATCTTATACAAACCGAGTATTATCCTTATAGTAGTTGTTTTACCGGCCCCATTAGGGCCCAGGTAACCAAATATATCCCCCGTTTCCACAGAAAAGCTGATGCCTTTTAGGATCTTGCGGTTTCCCAGGCTCTTTTCAATATTTTCCAACCTTATTGCAGATTTCATTTGATATCCCCACCCTTAGTATTAGTTTTTGTTTTGACCTCTTTTAGTTTTATCTCAAATCTTACGCCAATCTTAATGAACATTATATAATAAATAATAGTACTTGTTTTACTCCAATATTAAAATACAAACAACATTTATTTATCAATGACATCTAATCAAGACATTCTTTAATACTCTATATATTAATCCATTTAATATTACTAATATTAGCACTATAGAAAAGATCAAACCTGACGTCTTGTTTAGCACTTTGTTGGGTTTTGTTATGTTCCACAGTTATTTACTACATTACCAGCTTTCTGTCCTTTTTCAACATACCTGTGAGCTTCGGCAGTCTGTTCTAATGGATAGCGTCTATCAATGACCGATTTTATCTTTCCCGCCTCAAATAAATATTGATTAATTGCTGGCTAGGGTTGCGAAATTTCGAACCATTTTGTAAAGGAATTAAACAGGATTAAAAAGTTATTTATATTAAAAATATAAATAATGGTTATTTTTCTATATAACTACCTTTTAAGTAAGAGTTAATTTTCAGATTTTTGCA
>JALHTA010000151.1 GCA_022865545.1 Actinomycetota bacterium
CTTGATAGAATAATAAATACTTTAAAGAATATTGATTTTCTTCTTAAGGAAACCGGGGACAAAAATGGGACCAGCGGAAATGGAGCCATAGAAGCTGCAAAGCTTAAAGAGATAGTTGAGCTTGCAGAAAAGGGCTTCAGGAAAGCCATGGATGATGACTTTAATTCTGCAGGAGCCATTGGGGCCATATTTGAGATGGTGAAGAACATAAATTCCATCATACAAAATGCTGATTTCAAGATCAGTACACCCGCAGTAAGTGAACTAAAAACTGCATATGGGAAGATAGTGGAACTTTGTGCTGTTCTTGGACTGGACCCTGAAAAAGGATTGGATAAAGGAAAAGGTTCGGGGGATAGTGATAGTAAAGAGATCCAGGATCTTATAGACCAGAGAAACCAGGCAAGAAAAGACAGGGATTTTAAAAAAGCAGATGAGATACGGGACCTATTTCTTTTAAGGGGAATAATCCTCGAAGACAGAAATGAGGGGACCATCTGGAAATACAAAGATAAATAGTGAACTCTTAATATAGCTTGACCTATATTTTTTATTAGACCAGCGGCTACAGAAATGAGACCAAAATTAAATGAATGATTCTGAATACCTTTATGGAATAAATACAATAAATACACTTCTTGAAGTAAATACAGGCAATAGGAAGATCATTGAGATAATGATCTCTTCGGGCCGAAAAAAAGATAAGCGCATAATAAATATTATTAACCTGGCCAAAAAGCGTGCTGTTCCGGTCACGATAATAGAAGACAGGGATTTTAAAGATATTTCAGGTGACAGGTCTAATCCCCAGGGAATAATGGCAAAAGCTTCCTCATATAATTCGTCAAACCTGGATGATTATCTTGAAGGGGAAGCCGGGGCAGATTCAAGGCTGATAATACTTGATGGTGTGACAGATGTTGGGAATTTTGGTTCGATTATCAGGAATTGTTATGCCTTTGGATTTGACGGTATCATAATCTCTCAAAACAGGAGTGTACCGCTAAATAAAATGGTCTCAAAAATATCGGCAGGGGCACTGGAGGGTATAAGGATATTCAAGGTCTCAAATATTGTAAATACGATAAAGAAATTAAAAACTGCACAATTCTGGATATACGGAACAACACTTACAGAAGACAAGCGGCTGGAAGTGTTGGAGAAAACTGATTTTACATTCCCTATGGCACTTGTAATGGGAAGCGAAGACAGGGGTATGAGCAGGCTAGTTAGTGAAAATTGTGATATCCTGGTCTCAATCAGACTCAGCGGCAATATGCAGTCTTTAAATGTATCGGTAGCCAGCGGTATCATACTGTACCATATACAGGAGAAGTTTATTGGAGTGAAAAGTAATTGAAAGACTTACTTGTAGTAGATGGACATAATTATATTTTTTATTTTTCCCATACCGGTAGATTAAAAAACTCCGATATTGAAAGTCTAAAGGACCGGCTCATCTCAGATCTCTCAGCCTACGGATCCCAAAAAGATTGCAGTATTATTGTGGTTTTTGATGCAAAAGGAAGTTCTAACAGGATAAGAGGCATTCAAACTGTTGATAAT
Source organism: Actinomycetota bacterium (assembly GCA_022865545.1). Classification (GTDB taxonomy): domain Bacteria; phylum Actinomycetota; class Humimicrobiia; order Humimicrobiales; family Humimicrobiaceae; genus M55B120. The sequence continues at coordinate 1,567 of JALHTA010000151.1, forward strand.
ATAAAAGTAATACATTCCAAAGAGGGTGAGACTGCGGATACAGTTATTGAGGAACTTGCAAAAAAATGGTCGGACCAGAGGAAGGTATTTGTAGTGACATCAGATTATTTGCAGCAAAAGGTAGTTTTTGGGAAGAATATAATACGTAAATCCAGCAGGGAGTTCAGCCTGGAAATAAAATCTGTAAAAGAAAATATCAGGTACACCATAAAAGAAAATAAGAATCGGTTAAGGGGAAATTTTTATCCTCTGGAGGATAGACTTGACCCACAGACAAAAAAGAAAATCTCAGACCTGCGGAAAAAATAATCAAATGATATTAAGTAAAAACCTGTTTGTTAGAGCCTCAGCAATACTTATGATATTTTGTATTATCCCAATTACAGGCTGCGGGCTCTTTTATGATTTTGACCGCAAGGAAAATAGTACTCAAAACAATATATATGAAGAAACAATAGTAGATGAAACCGGACGGGGAGGGGACACTTTCCAGGAAGAAGATACTGATACTGGTGCTGAAATTGAAGGTTCTGATAGCGAAGGCAGTGTAGATGGAGCTAGCGGTGGGAACCCCGAAGAAGATAGCAATAATAATCCCGGATATAAAGTAACTGAAGTAATAGACGGGGATACCATAGTGCTTTTGGGTGGTGAAAGGATAAGATTTATTGGGATGAATACACCGGAGGAGGGGATGTATTTCTATGCGGAAGCCAGGGATGTACTTAAAATAATGATATTGGATAAAGAAGTCTGGCTGGAAAAGGATATATCTGAATACGATCAGTATGGCAGAAAACTCCGTTATGTATATCATGGGGACATCTTTGTAAATCTTGAGATGGTAAAAAGGGGATTTGCCAATATCTTTACCTATCCTCCGGATGTGAAATACACTGAGCAGTTCCTGGAAGCTGAAAGATATGCCAGGGAAAACGACCTTGGTCTCTGGAAATCATCAAAGATCGATAGGGTCAGTATAGAGATCTTTTTTAATGCCCAGGGAAATGATAATGAAAATATAAATGGTGAATTTGTAATACTTGAGAACATTGGTTCAGAGATACTGGATACTTCAGGGTGGACAATAAAAGACAGTGGAACAAATATATACCGCTTTGGCAGCTATAAATTCAATCCGGGTACCCGGATCATCCTATTTTCAGGAGAGGGAAAAGATGGAAGCAAGGATGATGATGACTGGTATATGTTTTGGGAAAGCCCCCGGCCGGTATGGAATAATGATCACGATACTCTTTACCTCAGGGATAAAGAAGGATTTCTTATAGAGATATATAATTACTGAGCATTACTTAAACTCTTCTTCTATAAAGTGGGTATGGATCTGGCCATTTATAAACTTCTTATTAGCAAGTATCCTTTTGTGAAATGGTATCGTCGTCCTGACACCTTCAATTTTAAACTCTTC
>JALHTA010000152.1 GCA_022865545.1 Actinomycetota bacterium
AGGGAGCGACCCCCCCCTAAAAGGGCTAGCTCCCTGCTAAAAAGCTATAGGATCTCCCGGCAGACTACCATAGTAAGATCATTATACTCTTTACAATAAAATAATCCGAAAAATCTATACCTGGGAGCCTGTCTGAGAACAAGCCAAGATCCAGTTCACGGACAGGCTCCTGGACTATGAGTTAATACGAAAAAAATCATACGAAAAAAATCTACTTGCTTTTTTCCTGATAACTCTATATATTATACAGGAAGTTTAGATAGCATAAGACAAAATAGGAGTTTCCCCAAAAAAATCAGACCTAAAATTTTTGAAATTAGTTTATACAGGAGATTATAGGAATTCCCCCCTATAAGCCCAAATAATTTATATATATCCTTATTCAATTTAAATTAAAATAAAAACTCTTGCTATACCTTAAAGGACTCACATATCCATGATTGGAAACAGCCGGAGTTTAAAAATTACAGATTCTTAAGGATTAGTGTTTGTTTATTATAAGTAATACATTTGATTAACAAAAATTTGATTAATAAAAAGATGATGCCACATTGGGTGGCAAAAATATATATAACATACTTATGAAAGGAGTATTTGCGGATGTCAGGCATTGGAGATATAAATAAAGAACTTTTAGATGGAAAGGTATTACCAGAGCTAAAGGTCATTGCAAAACAACTAAATATAAAAGGGATAACAAAATTAAAAAAGAATGAACTTATCACAAAGATCATGGAAGAAGTATCCGGTGATGGGGCAGGTGCGACAGCAGAAAGTACTTCTGCTGATACTCCCATGATCGAAGGCAGCAGCTTTTCCGATATGGATCTTCCTGGTGGCGCAAAAGTAGAGGAGAAAGTCCCAGAAATAGTGGAAGATATCAAATCAGTTAAACCACCATTTCCTAAACCAGGTGCAGCCCCAAAGGTCGAGAGACCGATGGAGACAATAAGCATACCCGGTAAAAGAAGAGATGAGGAAAAGAAAGAGCCTGATACTATAAGTGAGCTTATTAAGCAGGATGTTTCGGGAGGAAAAGAAATAGAAACCAAAAAGAAAAAATATCCTGATAAGAAAGAAAAAGAGATAGAGGTATATGAGGAGAGAATGCAAGGAGTCCTGGATATCCTGGCTGATGGTTATGGTTTCTTAAGGACCAGCGGCTATCTTTCAGGATCTCATGATATATATGTCTCTCAATCCCAGATAAGAAGATTCAGGTTGAGGCAGGGAGACCTGGTATATGGCCAGGTAAGACCTCCTAAGGATAGTGAGAAGTATAATGCCCTGATAAGGATAGAAAAAGTAAATGAGGATAATCCAGATGTAGTAAGGTCAAGAGTTCCTTTTGAGAAGCTCACTCCGATTTATCCGATGGACCGCTTAAAACTGGAAACAAAAGATCCGGGAAATATTTCACCCAGGATAATCGACCTTATCGCACCGATCGGAAAGGGACAGAGGGGACTTATAGTATCTCCTCCTAAAGCAGGAAAGACTACTATTTTAAAAGACCTGGCCAATAGCGTTTCAAAGAACAATCCGGAAGTAGATATCATAGTCCTTCTTATCGATGAAAGACCCGAGGAAGTAACAGATATGGAAAGATCGGTAAAGGGTGAAGTCATAAGCTCTACATTTGATCAGCCATCGGATAATCATATACAGGTGGCGGAGCTGGTACTTCAAAGAGCAAAAAGACTCGTGGAGCACGGAAGGGATGTCCTGATACTCCTGGACAGTATAACCAGGCTTGCGAGGGCATATAATCTTTCAATACCTGCAAGTGGAAGGGTCCTGTCTGGTGGCGTTGATTCTTCGGCGCTATTTCCACCAAAGAGGTTCTTTGGAGCAGCAAGGAATATTGAATATGGAGGAAGCCTTACAATTCTTGCTACTGCGCTCATAGATACGGGATCCAGGATGGATGATGTTATTTTTGAGGAGTTTAAGGGTACTGGTAATATGGAGCTCAACCTCGACAGAACACTTGCAGATAAGAGGATATTCCCGGCTATAGACATCACAAGGTCTGGTACCAGGAAAGAAGAACTTCTGATGAAGGACGATGAGGCAAGAATAATATGGAGACTCAGAAGACTTATTTATCAAAAAGAACCCGATGTTGCCATCGAGCAGCTTATTGATTATATAAAGAATACCAAATCCAATGCTGACTTCCTTAAGGCGATAGAAGCAACTTTTAATAAGCAGAGGAGTTCCTGATAAGTTTTTTTAATAAGCTAGCTCCAAGTATTCATATTTTAAGACAATACACTAACAATATTGCACAATTATGTTTACGGAGGCCTGTATTTGTGTTAATATTCTACACTTGAAATAATCGGTAGAAATAAATATATATTAATGAGGAAAATATAATGAAAAAGAAAATACATCCTGAATATCTTGAAAGCACAGTGACCTGTTCCTGCGGTAATACCTTTCAGACAAGGTCGACTCAAAAAGAGCTCAGGGTTGAGATCTGTTCCGCATGCCATCCTTTTTATACCGGGAAACAGAAACTTATTGATTCCGGAGGAAGAGTTGAAAGGTTTAAGAAACGTATGGTAAAGGCCAAGAAATAATCAGGGATTTTTTTAATGCCTAAAACTAATAATATATATCAGGTAGGGGGGCAGGCTGTCATAGAGGGTGTTATGATGAGAAGCAAGCACTTCTGGTCATTGGCAGTACGCAGACCCGACAAGACCATCTCAACTAAAATCTTCAAAAACTCTTCTCTTACAGTCAATAATAAATTCTTGGGCTTTATCTTTGTCCGGGGAGTAGTAAACTTGATAGAGAGTATGGCTCTTGGTTTCAGGGCCCTTAGTTATTCCGTAAATGAATCGACTGAAGAGGATATCCAATTTTCCAAAAAAGAGATGACTATAGCTATTATTATAGCCATTGTATTTGCGGTGGGAGTATTTTTTGTGGCCCCCACTCTTATAGGAAGAAGCTTCTCCAATTATTTTCCAAACACCATTGTATATAATCTTATGGAAGGACTTGTAAGGATCGGGCTTTTTTTGGGATATATACTTATAGTCTCACAGCTTAAGGATATAAAGAGGATCTTTCAATACCATGGTGCAGAACATAAGACGATCCAGGCATATGAAAATGGGGAAGGAATAGTGCTTGAGAATGTAAAGAAGTATACAACGGTACATGTCAGATGCGGTACAAGTTTTCTCCTGATAGTCATGGTAGTGGCAATAATCATTTTTGCAATGCTAGGGAGACCCCCACTGCTTCTGCGTATACTATACAGGGTACTTCTTATGCCGGTAGTGGCCGGTATATCATATGAACTTATAAAACTTGCAGGTAAATTCTCGAAATATAAGATAGTCAATATATTATTTTATCCGGGGCTGCTGCTTCAGAAGGTTACCACGAGGGAACCCGATGATTCCCAGATCGAAGTAGCAATGAGTTCATTTATCAGGGTAATAGAAGCAGAAGACGAATTAAAGAAGAGTAAAGTCACCATGAAGACAACCTCCAGCTAGCAAACTTTAAAATTTCGGCCTTCGGCCAAGTCTATTCAGGTATAATTCTATAAACAGGGCCATATTTTCATTTACTCAGGTAACTATTTTAATAATATCCTATATCTAATGTATTTTTAAAGGAAATGTACAAAATGAATGAACTGCTTAAT
>JALHTA010000153.1 GCA_022865545.1 Actinomycetota bacterium
AATAAATATTGGTTTGTTTTCCACCTTGGAATTTAAGACTTAATATCATCATTAATTCGAGCAATTCCCTTATATTCTCACTTAAATTTTTCTTGCAATCCATATTAATTTTTAGAGACCAATACAAAACTGTCTATGTTTTCATCTAAATAAAGATCTGGTTCTTCATCATAGCTCAAATAAAGCACAGAAGAATTCCCGCCATCTGCCTGGGTGAAATTAATAGATATTACTCCTGGAAGCTTATATTGTTTTGAATTTATCATACTCAAAATTTTCTTTTGTACCTTTGTATCCTTCATGAAAATTTCAACTTTATATTTTCCTATAAGTATATCCTTTACCCTATTTCCATTTTGCCAAATTTCTTCTCCCTGTTTTATGGTTTTAACCTTAAATTTTTCCTGAGGAGTTTCCTTTACTACTTTTCTCAAGATAAATTTTCCATCTGCAAACATATCATAGATCTGCTGCTTTCCACCAAGTTTATTATCATAAATAACTTCTGAATTTCCAAAACCCTCTGTTATTATCTTATTTACACTGCTATCTACAGTATAGTTATCGTTAAATCTCCTAACGTAACCCTTAAGATTTATATCTTGAAACTTAAAATAATATTTGTATACTACCTGCCCAATACCATTTTTATCAGGAATCAAAAAATAAAAGCTGTAGTTATTTTCTTGTGGATAACCAATTGTTTCTTTTGTTTCCACTCCATTTCTTATCCCCTCCAGAACTTTCTTTATCTTTTCCTTATCTTCTATCCTTATTGATTGTGCATCGCTTTGTTTTTCAACTATAATTGCAGTAGCTTTGAAGGTGTCCTCTGTAATTCCATTACCAGATGGTGCTGGGTCATCTCTATTTTCTGGCAAAGCTTTATACAGCAGCCATTTACCATCTTGTTTTGCAGCTACATATTCCTTATCCTTCATAACTTTTAAAGAATATATCTTTGTACCAACCTTTAGGAAAGTAGCATCCCCATCTTTCAGATGATACTGAGAGTTTGCTTTACCATCAACTAAATTGTATTTAATGGTTCCAACTTCTAATCCTATTATTTTTTCATCAGTTATTACCTGATTATAATCCTCTACATAATTAACACCCTTTAGCATAAAGGTATCTGCATAGTCAATACCTACATTTATTCCACATCCAGTGGTTAATATTAACACAATATTTATAATTATAAAAATAGCAATTAATCTTCTCACACGCTACCCCCAATTTCTATTCCCACTTTTAATATTTCAACAAAATTCTTAATTATAATACCCCCTTTTGTCATAAAATATTATCTGTGTATCTCACTTTATGAAAAGAAGTACAGTTAATTCTCGTTTTTAGATTGAGTTTTGTCATCTAATATACTAAAAACCCTCTCTACGGAATTTAGAATTGAAAATAATAAACCTACACTTAATCCAACCATTAACCCCACTACAACTAATGTAAAAAGACCTATTACCCCAAATATTATTACAGATAAAAATACTAGCAATTCAAACGACTTTTTCTTCTAGTGCGAGAACTAAGTTTACCTCATACTAATGTGGTATCTATTTTTTAGGTACTACTGCTATTTTTTTATTAATATCATTGAAAAGTTCTTTTGCGTCATATAATTTTTCTTTAAAGGGAATTTTATTATCTTCTTTCTCTCTATCAATTAAATTAACTCCATCAGAAAAAAGGTTATACTTAATACCTGATAATTTTAAAA
>JALHTA010000154.1 GCA_022865545.1 Actinomycetota bacterium
AGAAAAAGCACTGATAGCTGCAGGAAACAGCTTCATCATAAATATAATATTAAATATTATCATCATAGCTGTATTATATTTCTTTATGGATGAAATACTGCAGTTCCTGGGGGCATCACCAGCCATACTTCCATATTCAACTGATTACCTTTCCATAATGCTATTTGGATTCATATTCTTTTCGCTTTCAATAAACAGCAATAACCTGATAAGAGCCGAGGGAAAACCAAGAGCATCTATGTATGCGATGCTCATCGGAGCAATTCTAAATATTATTCTTGATCCTATCTTTATATTTGTTCTAAAGATGGGTGTTAGGGGAGCAGCTATTGCCACGGTTATAAGCCAGATATCGAGTCTTGTGTATATCATCATATATTTCAGGTCCAGGTCGAGCGTATATCATTTCAAAAGTGAAGTATTCAGGCCCAGTAAACCGGTAATAAGGGAGATCCTTGTAATTGGTTTTTCATCATTTTTAATGGAAACATTAGGAAGCATACTGTTTATGATATTTATAAAAATAGTGAGGATATATGGAGGGGATAACTATATCGCGATTACTGGAATCGGGATAAGGATAATAGACATGGTATTTATGCCAATAATCGGTATAAGCCATGGCTTTGCCACTATCGTGGGATTTAATTATGGTGCCAGAAAGTATGGAAGGGTGAAGGGTATCCTGGGAGAAGGTCTTATATGGACAACCGCTATTGCGTTTGCAGGATTTATAATTATGGCGGCATTTCCACAATTTCTTATAAGTATTTTTTCCAATGATCCGGAACTTATAAAAAACGGTATCACCCCGCTGAGGCTTATAGCAGGTCTTGCACCACTATGGAGCATCCCGATACTGGGGGTAACCTTCTTCCAGGCAATAGGCAGGGCAGTTCCTGCTCTTATAATAAATCTTTCAAGGGAACTATTGTTATTTATACCGGCGGTAATACTGCTCCCGATGTTTTTTGGTCTTACCGGAGTCTGGATATCCTGGCCGTTTACAGATTTCTTCACGTTTTTGATCGCAGGGTCATTCCTGCTAAGGGAAATAAGGATAATAAATAGGACTATTAAACTTGAAGAAGCGGCAGCTTAGTTCAAATTTATACAAAATTAAATGATATTATAAATTCTTTACTTAAACTTAAGGTATTTGATAGACTGATAACAATAATAGAAAAAGCATTAGTATAAATTCTGGGGAGCAAGGATGAATCCAGGCTATACGGGAATATATTTGCCGGTAATAACTCCATTTCTTGATGGTGAAGTCGATTATATTTCATATGAAAAAATTGTCGATTATTATATTGGAAAAGGTATTCACGGAATAATCCCCCTGGGAACAACAGGCGAAGCACCTACAATATCACAAACTGAATATCATAATATTATTAAGACTACGATCGGTCTTGTAAAAGGAAGGATACCTGTGTTTGTAGGGGCAAGCGGAAATGATACAATTTCGCTTATTAAGAAACTGCAGAGTTTTGAGGACTATGATATTGAAGGATATCTTATTGCATCACCATACTATAGCAGGCCGTCCCAGAAAGGGATCATAAAGCATTACCAGGAAGTAGCAAAGAATATATCAAAGAAAATAATAATCTATAATATTCCTTACAGAACAGGCAGGAATATTGAGAATATTACCATAAGGGAGATTGCAAATATTGAAAATATTGTGGGCCTTAAAGATTCGTGCGGTATAATCGGGCAGACCCTGGAATTATTAAATAACCCTCCGGAGGACTTCTGCATATTTACAGGTGAAGATATTATGGCTCTTATAAATCTTACTCATGGAGGTGCGGGAGGTATTCTGGCTTCATGCCATATAAATACTGAGAAATTTATAGATATATATAGAAACATAAAAAAAGGTGAGCTTGAAAAAGG
>JALHTA010000155.1 GCA_022865545.1 Actinomycetota bacterium
ACTTATAAAAGATTTTAGGAGATCTTCCATTTTGATCTTCCCCATAAATAGATTAATATTCGATTGATTTATTATTTACTATTTAAAATCACAGGCTCTTATTACTTATTATACCAGAAGGTAGAGACTTAGAAACATAACTACCGTTCCCGCAAAAAAGGAAATCATTGGAATTTTATTATATTTTAAAAAATTATATAATTATTTTAAATAACTGGATCACATAGTACCCATATTATTGTAAGCACGGGCTTCGGAGAAAATAATATAATGATATTTTTAGATAGATAAATATAATTTTTGAATCGAGGACCATATTAAAGATTATAAAGATAAGAGAAATTTTAAATCAACATCTGAGCCAGAGGGTATCACTGTCAGTGATAAACAATCCGGCAAAGACAAAGGTTTGGTTTTTGTAGTCCAAAAGCATTATGCGTCCCGCCTGCATTATGATTTCAGGCTTGAGCTTGATGGAGTCCTAAAGAGCTGGGCAATACCAAAAGGTCCAACACTTGATCCTGCAAACAAACATCTTGCAGTTTTAGTAGAGGACCATCCATTTGAGTATAAGGATTTTTCCGGAATAATACCTGAAGGAAACTATGGAGCTGGCAGGGTTGAGATATGGGACACGGGTACATATCTTGCACTGGATTCGTCTGATAGTAAGGATACGGCGCATAAGGTAAGGTCGGGTTTTCATAAGGGGCACATAACTATTATACTGAATGGTAAAAAGCTTAATGGTGAATTTGCCTTTGTAAGACTTAGAAAAGCAAAGAAAAACGATTGGCTGCTTATTAAGAAAAATGACCAGTTTGCCGTCCGGGGATGGGACATTAAGACCGGTGATGCAAAATCTGCTTGAACTGGCTATAGCCCTGTTGTCCCGGATGAAGGTCCCTATTTTCAATAAAACTATAACAAATCTGGTAATAGATAAGAGATCTGGCTGATTGCCTGAGCAAGGCTTTAAGTCTTATCAGAATATAATGAATTTATCTCGGCTCCCAATAGGAAGATCAAACTTGAAATATATACCCATAAAAGAAACGCGATCACTGATGCTATGGAACCATAGGTCAGCTGGTAATCTGAGAACCTATTTACGTATATTATAAATAGGTGTTTTATTCCTTCCCAACCGAGAGCGATAGTCAGGGCACCCTTGTAGATCTTTTTAAAACTTATATCTCTATATGTTCCAAAATAATATATGAGGGTAAAGATAAGGAAATTAAACAGTATCCCCATGATCACCGACAAGATCCTTGGTATGTTTACAGAAATAGATTCTTCAATATTGAAGAACTCTATAATATTATTTGATAGGTAAAATAACCCCGTGGATATGCTGAATGTTATAACGATTATTAAAAGGATTAAAAATATGATCAGAAAACCATATAGCTTTTGCTTCCAGTATCTCCGGTGTGTCTTTGCCCTGAATATTTTGTTTAATGCATATTGAATAGAATCAAAGACATAAGTAGATGAAAAGAAAATAAAGATAAAACCGATTATTCCTATACTTGCCCAGTTTTCTACTATCCTTGTAATATTTATATCAACAAAACCATATATTATAGGTATCCTCTCTTCTACAAAAACCAGTATGTCTGCTTGTATCGAAAACTTATTGATGACTATACCAGTAAGTGATATGAATATAAGTATTCCCGGAAAAATGGAAAAAATCGAATAAAAAGCGATAGATGATGCAAAAATATAACACTCATCTTTTATAAATTTATTAAAGAGGAGGTGCAGGTACCTGTATATATTTTTTAGTGCCCTAATTATTTTTTATCCCCTGGCCAGATTGAAACTATTATTTGTCTTCTTCCATATCCTTCATGACTTCTTTTATTTTCTTTTCTTCCCATCTTTTACCAGGGAATTTAGAGAAAACAAATACACCCATCGCATGGAAGAAAAGTCCTATTCCCCATCCGAGCATAGGCCAATAGAACCATAGTACCCCAGGACTTGTGACCAGGTTTATTATGACCAGCACTACATTCACACTTACATATACGATAAGGTGTGAATAAAATCCCTTGATCTCTTCTACTCTTTTTTTAGCTTTTTCATATTTTTCATCAACCATCTTAAACCTCCTTGATTAAAATATTTGACTCTTGTCTATTATAAATTGATTATCCTGGAAAGTCTTCTATATTAGTCTATTTTTAAGAATTAGTATTGCGAAGCATTATGCTGTCATCAGCAAATCTTTCTCCACTGGCATGTTCAAAAGCTTCTATCAAATCATTGACTGATAGATTGGATTTTTCTTCCTGATGTATATCAACAATAATTTTACCTTTATGCATCATAGCTAACCTATTTCCATATCGTAATGCATGTTCCATATTATGAGTAACCATTATAGTGGTGATTTTTTCTTTCTTTATGATCATCTCGCTTAGTTCGAGTACTATCCTATTCGTTTTAGGGTCTAAAGTAGCTACATGTTCATCAAGAAGTAGTAGTGACGGTTTGCTGATAGTAGCCATAACAAGCGCCAGGGATTGCCTCTGTCCGCCTGACAGTGTTCCAACCATAGCTGATAATCTGTCCTCAAGTCCCAATCCCAAAGGAGCAAGCGCCGATCTAAAGAGTTCTCTACGTTTTTTATTGGTTGCAATCCTAAATCCCCTTGATTGGCCGCGCAACATTGCAAGAGACAGATTCTCCTCCAGGGTCATTTTTGCGGCAGTCCCTGTATGAGGATTTTGATATACTCTGCTAACAGACCTTGCGCGCTTATGTTCACTAAGTCTAGTAACATCCTGGTCATTGATTGTGATCCTGCCACCTTTTTCTGGTGGATAAACACCTGCAATGACATTTAACAAGGTAGTCTTACCAGCTCCATTGCTGCCAATTACAGTAATAAAATCCTCAGTACCTACGTCCAGCTTAATATTATCAAGAGCTGTTACTTCATCTATGGAACCTCTTAAAAATACTTTACTTACTTTTCTGATTTTCATCAATTTTTGATTTTTTTCCATTAGCACTTCCACCCTACATCCTTGCTGCCGGGGGTATCCATTCACCCCTTATTCTTTTTTGTATGTATGGTATAGCGAGAGCTATGATAACAAGCAGTGCCGTGATCAGCTTTAAATTACTTGGAGGTAATCCCAATCTAATCGCGATACTGAGAAACAGGCGGTAAACAAAAGATCCACCTATAACTGCAAACAGGATAGCAGTAACACCACGGGGGCGGAATAATCTTTCCCCTATTATTACTGACGCCAGACCCATAACGATCATACCAATACCCATGCCAACATCTGCAAAATTCTGCTTTTGTGCTATTAATCCACCCGCTAGAGCGACAAGACCATTCGAAAGAGAAACACCTATGATTGTAGTCATATCAGTACTAACACCAAGACCTCGCACCATCTGCTCATTATCCCCGGTTGCTCTTAATGCCAGACCGATCTCAGTACGAAGAAACCAGTTCAAAATACCAAGAATTATAATTACAAGAATTACCATAAGTATAATTGAAATGACAATGGTAGTCTCGATACCAAGCCAGTGGGCAGTTTGCTTAAAGACTGTTGCCTCACGCAGTACTGACACATTGGACCGCCCCATTATCGCAAGATTTATGGAATATAATGAGACCATCATCAATATACCGGCAAGTAGTGCATTGATCCTGAGTTTAGTATTTAGTAAAGAGGTCATCAACCCTGCAAGCATGCCGGCTAGAAAAGCAATCAGGGTTGCCAGCCATGGATTGATACCATTGACGATCAGGGTAGCAGCTACAGCCCCGCCCAAAGGAAAACTTCCATCAACGGTAAGATCAGGAAAAGCAAGCACGCGAAAGGTTATGTATACTCCCAGGGCTACAAACCCATAGGCCAAGCCTTCATAAAAAGACACTGATAGCAAATTTATAACATAATCCAAGCGTGCTTGCTCCTTTCATAATTATCCTTGTGGATACTTATTAAATCTAAATATTTATAAAAATAAAACCACTAAATTCTATTTATCAAATACTGTTTCTGCAGCATCTATTAGGTCCTGAGGAATGGTAACACCCAGTCTTTCTGCCGCAGCGGTATTTACTGAGAGACTGACTATCTTGCCTTTTTCAACAGGAATCTCGGCAGCATTAGCTCCCCCGAGTATTTTAGCTACCATCTCACCTGTCTGGTAGCCAATATCGTAATAGTCAAATCCGTAGCAGGCAATACCGCCCCTTTCGATTGATTCATGATCAGAGGGGA
>JALHTA010000156.1 GCA_022865545.1 Actinomycetota bacterium
ATCTGGGTTGTTTGTCAGATTAACCTCTCCTGAACCATCAACGTTCATAACATAGATTTCTTCGTTACCGTCACGGTCTGATTCAAAGGCAATCATTTTACCATCAGGTGACCAGGAAGGGTAATAATCATATGCTGGGTTGTTTGTCAGACTAACCTGTCCCGAACCATCAGCATTCATAACATAGATTTCTTCGTTATCGTCACGATCTGAGGTAAAGACAATCATTTTGCCATCGGGTGACCAGGAAGGGTAAGAATCGTCATCTGGGTTGTTTGTCAGATTAACCTCTCCTGAACCATCAACGTTCATAACATAGATTTCTTCGTTACCGTCACGGTCTGATTCAAAGGCAATCATTGTGCCATCGGGTGACCAGGAAGGGTAAAAATCATACGCTGGGTTGTTTGTCAGATTAACCTGACCCGAACCATCAGCGTTCATAACATGAATTTCAAAGTTACCATCACGGTCTGAGTCAAAGGCAATCATTTTACTATCAGGTGACCAGGAAGGGGAAAAATCGTCTGCAGGGTTATTTGTCAACCTTACCTCTCCTTCATAATGCTTTTCTTCTTCAGCAGGTGAGACTTCCTCTTCAACAACTTCTTCAGCACTATCTTCAATTACTTCGGTAGTCTCCTCAGCAGTCTCTGTTGCCCTACAAGCAGCCATAAAGCTAAAGGTAAAAAGGAAACACAAAGAAATAATGACGATATTAATTTTTTTGGGTATTTTTCCTAAATACATCTCAACTCTCCTTTTTAAGATAATACGAATCATAAAATTATTATTAATGTTATGAAATAGTATTTATTTTAAAGGTAGTATTAGAAATTATTATATAACTATTATTATATATTGGGAAATTTTGGGAGTTTGGGATATTAAGATATCTACAACACAGTTGTCTTAAATGGCTGGGGAGAGAGGGTTCGAACCAATAGCTTTAAATCTTAATTCATATATCTAATATTAGAAATTTCCTATTATTTTGATAGGTAAATCACTTATATATTATTTTTATATATAAGTAATATCTATAAGCCAGCCTTTAGATGATTTTTTTCAAAAATAATATGTATAATCAAGAACCAATATATTTTTTTATTAAAAAGTTATTACTGAATATATACTTGGTAGCCCCAAGTATTGAAATTTCGAACCAGATTTTAAAGAATTTAATTAATTTAAAAGACCTGTTAAATTTATTCTAATACCGGGACTTCTGAATTAACTTAATTCTATTTTATATACTGGACCACAAGATTAATATCTTGCTTTAGGTACAATAATCCATCTGGGGTCATATCATTATTAGTTTGAGGGTTTTGCCAGTAAAACTTTAATTGAAACCTATCACTTTCTGAATCTATATTTTTTTGAAGTTCGTCTTTTAAATCGTTACTACTATAATTTATATCAGTAGTATGATTTGGAAGCTGTACCAACAAGTTAGATGGAATATCTCCAATTGATTCATTGAGTGGGCCTGTTCCATAATCCATTGTACCGATCATTAAATCACCAAGATATGTCCTGTTTCCAAATTCTTCAGCTAATAACATCGTTAGGGTTACAGATACTATTTCTGCCCCTGCTAAATCCTTAATATCAAAACTTATATAACTATTTACATATCCGTCAGAAGAAGAGTCACCAATATAAATATCTGGGTTATTAGCCCAACTTTCACCAATAACTGTCCTGCCCGTCTCCTCTGGAACTACGCTTAGCCTTATCTCATTTTTTTCTTTTACTGTCACTGTTTTAGCAGGAGTCTCTGCAGTTGTCTCAATGGGAGTTTCAGTAACTGTCTCTGTAATTGTTTTAGCGGGAGTTTCTGTAACTGTTTCTAAAATTCCAGTAGTATCCCCAGATTGCTTACCCTTGCAACCAAAAGAAAGCATAAAGACTATTATTGTAAAAAAAGCCAATAATATTTTTACATTCTTCATTTTATACCATCCTATCAGATATTATTATTTTAAATATATTATTATATTTTATTAAGAATTTATCTTTATTACAAAAATCTCATATTGGTATTATCAGGGGTCAAAGATACAAAATACATAAAAAGTAGCTGGCTTATTGGTAGCCCCAAGTATTGAAATTTCGAACCATTCCATAGAAGAACTAAAAAGTCTAAAAGATTTATTCAAATAGTACTATCTTAATTTCCATACTAGGATCAATATTATATCCTGCTCCTGATATTATAAATGTAACCACCACTTAATCCCTCAAGAGAGTGGCTCGTAACAAGAACCTTAGGATCCATTTTCTTTACAAATGATTTTAACTTGTTAAAACTATTTTTATTACATATTATATGCAGTACTTTTAAACTGCCATCTTTTCCATTTCCCTCGTAGCTGGTTACTCCAAAACCTTTATCACGCAAGAATTCTTCAATTTCTTCACCGTGTGATTTAGAAATTATATTGATGCTTAATATATCTTTTGATATTAACTGTGATATTAGCATTCCAATATAAAGGCCCAGGGCAAATCCTGCAGCGTATGATAAAATCATATAAATATTTATCCCCTCTTTTACTGCCTGGGATATTACAGTTATAGCAATAGTGATAGCTACTGCAGATTCAAAAAAACCGATAATTACAGTTAATATTTTTTTATTTTTTACCATTATTATCAATCTAACAGTACCCAAAAGTACTTGTATTAGAATTGATAAAAATACAATTGTAGACCATATTAAAGTGTTCATTTTTCCTTTTACAGTTCCTTTTCCTGAATTAAATTTACATAAATTATTTTTAATAATAAGCGGACAATAATACTATTAAATTTTAAAAATACAAGAGTTTTTTATAATATGTTATTTTTTAATATTATTATCAGTGGTAGGCCACTATACGCAATATTAGAACCGTAATAATGGTTTCAAAAGAAGAAATTTTTATACCTGAATTAAGCTCCTGACGAGTTTTTCTATTCATTAAAATTTTAATTTTATTATATTAAA
>JALHTA010000157.1 GCA_022865545.1 Actinomycetota bacterium
AGGATCAACCGTTATTGTAAGGTTTGTATACGTATTCTCCACAATTTCAAGCGGTGTATCAAGCTCAACTTTCTGATGAGCAGATTTTCGGGATTTATACACAAACGGAATAGAGTTGTATTTACCTTTTACAATTACTGAGTAACGCAAAGAATTGTCTTCGCCCTCTTTAAATTCAGGATCTGGTGGTAATTTAGAACCTTGTATCTGATGAATTTTAAATTTGATCTCATTATAAAATCCTGCAGGAATACTATTAACTGCAAAATCAGTAGTCATTCCATTTAGATTAAGATAAACAACAAACGGACCGACCTTAATATCTTCTGATCTCATTTCGTGATGCATTCCTGAATTATGATCAGAATCTGATTCTGTCTCATTTTCCAATTTTAAATCGCGGATTAAAATTTTTACAGTATCCAGCTCAATTGCCGAAAGAGTTACTTTATTTAAACCCTGGACAGAGTTAAAACTAAGAGACAACGTTGCATCATTTGCATTGTTAGTATCACAACCGTGAAATTGAAATGCAAAAAAGGCAAAGCTTAAAAATATTGCGTAACGAATAACAGTTTTTTGTTTGTTTAACATATAAACTCCTTTTAATTGTTCTTTAATGATAATTAATAAATAGCAAATTTTATACCCTAAAATTAGGCCTGTTTTATATAAAAGTGTTAAAACCCTGGAAAAAATGACATTCAAATGAAAGAATTACAAAGGAATTAATCATGCCTTTCTCAAAAGGTGGTACTTCTTTAAATGCCGAGAATGTTAGAATATTATGTATGAAACATAATCTAAAAAATCCGGCAAGATTTTAACAATACCGCCAACCTGCCTGCGGCAGGCAGGTATTCTTTTCTTAAAACTTTGTTTGCTCTGTGTTTTCTCCGTGTACTCCGCGGTAAAAAAATCACCACAGACCTGTCTGCCGGAGGCAGAGAGAACAGAGAACTACTATCCGCCGCGGCGGACGGGATGACAGAGCAAAGTCTATTTTTAAGCTAATATTCATCAGTCTTCATCTAATCCGGCATTAGGTATATCTGCACAAGTTCTATCCCGCACAATTGACAGCGAAAAACAGAGTCATATCACTGAAAATATCCACTTATACTATATTAATAGAGTTTGATAGTCTGCATCTTTAAGTTTCACCAGGTAATAATAACAGAGGTATATTATGAAAAAGGCATTAGTAATTGTCCAGAATAAAAATAACACAGCTAAAAGATTTGGCGAGGAAATATATCAGTTCCTGCTTCAGAGAGGACTCTCAGCTGAGCTAATACCAATCAGCAGCTTTGAACCTAAAAAGCTTGAAGGTGCAGATTACTTGCTTCTCAGCGGCTGGAAGAACGGCTCTATATTTTCAGTAAATCATCCTGATAATGAATGGGAAACATTTGTAAAAAAACTTCCACAGCTTGATGGTGTAAAAACAGCATTGTTTTCTACTTATAAATTCTTTTCAGGTGGTATATTCAGAAGTATGAAAAAATACCTCGGGGAAAAAACGAGGAATTTGGAGTATGCTTTTAAATCACAGGATGGTTCTCTTTCTATTTCTAATCAAATAGCACTGAATGATTTTATAAGATAGGGAATTAAAAATTCCAGAGAAAGAAAAACATATCTTTATGTTCTACACCAGATTTTTCAACCTTCTGAGGAGGTTGGCAGGACAATAATGAAAAAATAACTTCCGACCTGTCTGCCGGAGGCAGAGGGCACAGAGAAAAACAATCCGCGAGGGACACGAAGAAATAAATCATACAATTAAAATCCCTTGTTCCCAATATGGGAACTTACTATATTTGGCTGTGCGAATAATAGCAATAAAAAGATTAAAAGATTTCTGGAAGAAGCATTC
>JALHTA010000158.1 GCA_022865545.1 Actinomycetota bacterium
AATGAAAATAATTACCCGTAAATTTGAGGATATTTTTGAAATGAACAAGGAGATAGACCAGGAGCTTTTTGATCTGGCACATATCCTGTCAACTTAAGGAAATATTTAGTAAAAGGAAGGTCATATGTTTAAAGGAATATATACTGCCATCGTCACTCCATTCAACGAGGATGGAAGTCTGGATATCATGGGTCTGGAAGGTTTAATAGAATTTCAAATAGAAAATAATATTTCCGGAATTGTCCCAGTAGGGACGACCGGTGAGAGCCCCACTCTTTCGGTAGAGGAACACATAAAAGTTGTGGAGCATACATGCAGGACCGTAAACAGAAGGGTGAAAGTCATTGCTGGAACTGGTTCAAATAATACTGAAGAAGCAATTGAGTTAACCCGTTTAGCAAAAGCATCTGGAGCAGACGCTACACTTCAGGTAGCACCCTACTATAATAAACCGACACAGGAAGGCATTTTCAGGCATTATAAAAAGATTGCTGAAGAGGTAGATCTTCCCCAGATCATATATAATATCCCTTCAAGAACCGGAAGAAATATAGAAATTGAAACACTGGCCAGACTGGCCGTATTACCCAATATAGTAGCGGTAAAGGAAGCCTCGGGAAGTATCTCACAAATAATGGAAGTCATAGAAAAGACCCCTGATGATTTTGCAGTTCTTTCCGGTGATGATGCGATAACACTTCCGCTTATGGCTGCTGGCGGTACGGGCCTTATCAGTGTTGCAAGCAATCTTTATCCGGGACTTATGGTAGATCTTGTGGAATTTGGTATTAAGGGTGATTTTGAGGGTATGAGGAAACTCAATAAAAAATTGATGCCTATGTTCAGGATGATGGGCATAGAACAAAATCCTCTTCCAATAAAAGCAGCACTTGCTATAAAGGGCCATATTAAAGAAGTTTACAGGCTGCCACTCTGTGAACTTAGACCTTGGAATAGGAAAATACTTGCTGATTTCTTAGAAGAATTCAAGGGATAATAAATATGGTGCCGAAGGCCGGGATCGAACCGGCACGAACCTCTCGGCTCACTGGATTTTGAGTCCAGCGCGTCTGCCAATTCCGCCACTTCGGCACGGTTGAAATAATACAATTTATTATTATTATTATCAAGATATTAAATGAGCCATTATTTAAATCCATCAGTTGTTTTTTGGGGACTATAGGTATTTTAATAATAATTTAAGTATTGTAATATATAGTAAATCAAGATACTGAGAAATTATATACAAGTCAGGAGAAATATGAAAATATTCGGTAAAGAGACCAGCAGGGAAGAGATACATCAAAAGACTGGAGATATCAGCCAGCTTGGAGGTATTAAATATTATGAAATGATCGATGGGGTGAGTAGGGGAGTAAGAGGAATTGATATTAAGAGTCCATGTGGACTGGATATGACTATTTTGCCTGACAGGGGAATGGATATATCGAATTTATCCTATATGTCAACTCCTATAGCATGGAGATCTGCAACCAGGGAGACTTCCAATGCATATTATGAAAGTAGCGGTCTTGAATGGTTGAGGACCTTTTTTGGCGGACTTGTCACTACCTGCGGGCTTACCTATATGGGTGCGCCCGATATTGATGAAGGCGAGGAGCTGGGGCTTCACGGAAGGATCTCCAATATAAGCGCGGAAAATGTGCTTGCTGATGGAAAATGGGAGGGTGACTCCTACAAGATGTGGGTTCAGGGTAAAGTCCGGGAAGCTAAGGTTTTTGGGGACAAGCTGGAACTCGAGAGGAAGATAACGACCTGGATGGATCAGCCAAGAGTCATCCTGGAGGATGTAGTGGAAAATATAGGCAGCCAGACTTCTCCTTTGATGGTCCTTTATCATGTAAATATCGGTTATCCGGTCGTAGACCAGGGAGCAGTTCTTCTTGAGCCTGAAGCAAAGGTAACTGCAAGGGATAAAGAGGCAGAAAAAGGTATTGAAAACTACTCTCGCTTTGGTGAGCCCATAAAGAATTATAGTGAACAGGTCTTTTTCCATGAAATTGGAGCCGATGATGAAGGAAATGGAAATATTGCTATAGCAAATGAAGCTTTCTCAAACGGTAAGGGTATTGGAATATGGCTCAAATATAATAAAGACAATCTTCCCTGTCTTACGCAATGGAAACAAATGGGAATGGGAGAATATGTCTGCGGCATTGAGCCTGGAAATAGCTATCCCAGGGGAAGAAGTATAGAGAAAAAAGAAAATAATATTAGATATATAGAGCCAGGCGAAAGAGTTAATTTCAGGCTTGAGTTTAATATATTAAAGTCAAATAAGGACATCGCCGCTTTTAAAAAAACTTATATGTAAATAAGGCAGGTTTCCATAGAAAGCAGTAGATAGATAGGGTATTCTTGATTTATGTAAGATACTCAGGTACTAATGCATAACTGATGTAAATATTAACAATATAAATAGTATTAAAGAAAAAATATAGAAGCATAAAAAAAAGAGGCACAAGCCTCTCTTTTTCTTAATTACCTACAGTATTTAAGAAATGATGGTTTTTAAAATTACAACTATATTCATAAATCAAAGATCCATTTCGAAAAGTATCTAATTATTTAAAAACACCAGGTCAGGTTGATATTCCTGGCCTTTTGAGTGTAAAAATGACATTCTTAAATAAAACTTGACTTGTCTTAAACTGTTATGATATATATATATGAATTTAATAAATAAATCACGGTGTTAGTGATTGAACAAGAACAATGACGTTCTGGACCTTATAGGGTGTAGGGCGTTTTTTTATTGTTTGAGGTAAGTATATATGGGTTTTAAAAATATAGATAAATTATTGAAAAATAGGAAGAAATCTTCATATGAATTGATCGAGGTGCTGCAGGATGTCCAAAAAAACTATAACTATCTTCCGGAAGATATATTAAAGATTGTATCTGAAAAACTCGAAATACCCCTTATTGAAGTATTCAGGGTAGCAAATTTTTATAAGGTTTTTACACTTAAACCGAGGGGTGAGCATTTGCTTACAGCCTGCATGGGAACAGCATGCTATGTCAGAGGAGCGCCTAAATTTTTAGATGAAGTCCTGGGACAGCTTAATGTCAGACCTGGTGAGACTACCGAAGACGGTAAATTTACTGTGGAAACAGTAAACTGCCTTGGCGCTTGTGCACTGGGTCCGATCGTGATATTGACCCTCTTCGAACTGACCGAGGCACAGAGACTTGCCGGACAACTTCGCACCCTTCTGGAAAAAAAGGATACGACCCCGGAAGTGTTCAGACGCAAGGTGGCCGCTCTGCGAAAGGCAAGGAGCAAAGAAGCGGAAATCCAAAAACAGTTGGCCGAAGCGCGCAGGGAGCTGCGTGAAATCCTGACAACTCGTCAGGAGGCCATATTGGTATTGTGTGGATGGCTTTGATCGACCTCAAAATGGACCGTGAAGTAGATGTTAGCCAAAGTAAGGTAATCGATGTTTCTCGATGAAATTAAGGGTGTTTATAATGGCAAAGCAAAGACTGATCATTGTTCTAATCACATGTTTAACGTTAGGCGCGATTGGAGGCACATTGATGCCTCCACAACACATACCGACAAAGCCTCCAAGTTTGCGTGGACTCACTGACGCGGAGAAAAAAGACGCATTGGAGAAATGGAATGCCGATCGCAAGCTGAAGGAACGAATAGCAAGAGATGAATATTTAGAGGAGATGACAAGGCAGGCGATGAGAAATGAGCTTCGAATGAACGAAGCACAATGGAGGATAATCGAGCCGAAGTATAAGAGGCAGATACAGCTCATGTTGAACACGTGGATGCGCGCAACCCACAGAGTCACAACTGAAAAGGATTTATGGATAAAGCCGACCGAGGATAAGCTCGGGAGGGCGCTGCCTCTAACATTCGCAGAGTTGACCGAGGCTTACAGAAATGTTGACAAGTTGGTAGATCTTCTGCGCCGGG
>JALHTA010000159.1 GCA_022865545.1 Actinomycetota bacterium
AGTACCGGGTCCGTATCCAATCTTTTTTTTAATATATAAAGTTCACATAACTTTAAGCTAATAGATGCTATCCTCTGCTGTCCCTGGGAACCAAAAGACCTTATATCTTTTCCATTAAAAGATATAGCAAGATCGTCCCGGTGCGGCCCCATGGTCGTAGACTTAAAAGCAATATCCCTCTAAAAGTTATCATTTAATTTTTTTAAAAATATTTCCTGGAGTTTATCCAGTTCAGGGACTGATGATCTTCCATTACTGCTTCCGGAGCGTCCTCGCCCTGCATCATTGTTGCTACCTGTACCTTCAATCCTGTCCCAGCTGAAAAGATATTCAATATCAGCATCTGTTCCCTTGAAAAAATCCCCGGCATATTCACTGAATTTATCCCTTATGACACTCAGGAGTCCCAGTCTTTTTTCTATTATCTGGGTCCCATATTTAATTAAATTTTCGTTCCATGCATCAATAGTATCCAGATGACTGCTCAATGGTTTTCCCTTTATGCTTTTAAGAAGGCTATTACGCTGCAAGAGTATCTTCTGGTACTGGAGTCTCAGGCTATAAAAATCTTTGTAGATCTTATCAAGTATGGAATCAAGAAAATTTCTTCTCTCGCCAGGTCCGGACTTTATTATTTTCAGGTCATCCGGTGAGAAGATAACAGACGGTAGGATTGAAATAAAGTCTGACTTCTTCTTCTGGTAGACACCATTTATCCGGATCTTTATATTATTGTTTTTTCGTATCTCAATTTCTATAGTATAGGCTTTGCTTTTTTCTTCCGATCCAAGCCTGGCCCTTATAAGTGAAAAATCAGACCCCCACTTTATCAGTTCATCCTGTATGTGGGTGCGGTGAGAACGTCCTGTTGATAGATAGTGTATTGATTCTAAAAGATTGGTTTTACCATTACCATTATTACCGACAAGCAATATAGAATTCTTATCAAATTCTAATTTGACATGATCATAATTTCTATAATTTTTCAGCTCAAGATTTTTTATATACACTTATACGGTTTATATTAAATAAAATGATAAATATATTGTCTTCCCTTAAATGGTCGTCAGAGGGTTACCGATTCTAAAACTACAGATCAAGCAGTATACTGTTCCTGGCAAGAACAATATACAGGCCTAATATATTACTACTTTGACTCCAAGCGGAAGTGTCTCATAGAGCCATTTTGCCTCATCCAATCTTAGCCTTATACAACCATGGCTTGCAGGATTGCCGAGCTTTTCAAATTCTTCTACTATCATCTCACCATTTTCATCAAATGGCACACTATGAATGAGGTAATCTTCGAAAAACCTTACCCAATAATATGCTCCCATCTCAAAACGTGGTATCCATGAATACTCTATCTTCTCGATTGTAGTAAACTCGCCAAGAGGTGTCGGATGCCCGGGAGCCCCTCCGGAACATACCAATTCTTTTAGGATATCTTCACCATAAAACACCATCAATCTTTGTCTGGATAAGTCGATCTCTATCCTGAAATTAGCGCTATCACTATAGTCAATATTTTCAATGATCGAAGTGTTATCTTCCGGACCAATGCTGTTTTCTTCAGCTACTTCCTGTGCGAAATTGTCAGTTTCTGAGGTTTCAGCATCCTCCGGGTTATTTTCATCTTTTTCTGCCTCTGCTGTCTCACTTGATGCTTCCGGAGTTCCATCACCTGTCTCCTCCGGAGCTTCGGTTAGGTTCTCCTTTTTCTCCAGTGGAACCACTGCAAGAAAATCTTTTCTTTCCTTAAATAATGATTGGTCTATTTCCATATTGAGATTGATAGCAACTTCTGCATTATTGCCGCCTGAAATCATTTCTTCATCATCAATTCTTTCAGTGCTGCTTTCCTGCTCATATCCAGGATATTTTCCCTCCTGGGCATCATTACCGATCTTTATGATCTTATCACCAAGCACTACAATCACAGCAATGGCAAGCCCTATTACAACAATATCTATGATTTTCTTAAATTTATTCATCGTTATCTTTTAAAATGCTAAAAATCATTTTTTATATATTATAGAATAGAATAATATATTATACTCCATTTTTTTTCTACACTATATCACGGCCATATTAAGATATTTTCAAAGTGTTTTAAAGCATACTCGGAAATTTACTTGACTATTTCCCAGTATGGTTTAAACTATTATCATGAATGAGAGAACAATCTATAAAGACATCTGGAACGAGCTGCTTCCTGATAAGTCCTTGATATTGCTTGCAGGGCCCCGTCAGTCCGGAAAGACTACTTTTGCCCGGGATATTGCTGCAAAGGATTTCCAGGATATTGTTTACTTTAACTGGGATATAGACGCTGATAAAAGAAAACTCATAGCAGATCCTGTATTTTTTTCTAAAATACCAAGAAGCGGCATTTCATCAAAACCCCTTGTCATCCTTGATGAAATACATAAATACAGGGACTGGAAGAATTATCTTAAAGGTATTTATGATCAATTTGAAAAGGAGTATAAATTTCTTGTAACAGGAAGCGGACGTCTTGAATATTCAAGAAAAGCCGGGGATTCACTTGCAGGGCGGTATCTTAAGTTCCACATTTTTCCCTTCACTTTATCTGAGTTGGAATCACCAAAAAGAGATCTCGCAGATTTTTTGAAAAATCCCCTAAAAGATTTTGAGGATATTATATCTGGAAACACAGCTGATAATTTCCAAAATCTCTGGGAACTCAGTGGATTCCCGGAACCCTTTTTAAAGGGCAAGAAAACTTTCTGGTCCGCATGGTCCCAGACATATGGACAGCAAATTGTGCGGGATGATCTGACAACATTTGCAGATATACGCAACCTTGATCTGGTAGAAACACTTTTTGCCCTTATACCTTCAAGGGTGGGTAGCCCTTTTTCAATAAATAATCTTGCACTGGATCTACGGGTAGCTTTTGATACAGTTAAAAACTGGCTACTGCTTTTTGATTCTTTTTATCTTACTTTCAGGATTTCTCCATGGACTGAAAAAATTTCCAGGAGTATTCTTAAAGAGAAAAAGGTCTATTTGTTTAATTATCCCGTCATTGAGGATGAGGCTGCCCGTTTTGAAAACCTGGTAGCATTTGAACTATTAAGGGCTGTAGAGATGTGGAAAGATCATGGTTGGGGAGATTTTGCACTTAATTATCTCAGGGATAAAGACAAGCAGGAAGTAGATTTTCTTATAACAAAAAATAATAAGCCCCTGCTTATGCTGGAAACAAAATTATCAAATGATAAACCTTCTGCAAGTATTATTAAATTTCAGGATATTTTAAATATCCCTGCAGTCCAGCTTGTAAAAAAAGATAATACTAAAAAGATTTATAAGAATAATAATAATAATATACTGGTTGTTACCGCTCACGGGTGGCTTTCTGCACTGCCATAATAATCCAGGACCTTTCTAACAAATATAAGGAAAGTCGCGTAATTCTATTTGGTTCAAGCCTTGACCGAAGTAGGATTTGCAACGATATTGATATTGCTGTGGGAGGAATATCACCAAAAGTTTTTTTAAATACTATGGAGATTTACTTCTTATGCTTTTACCAGGAGCTTGTCCATAGGAGCAAAAAAGCCGGATTGGACTTCCCCCCAAATATTGACACCAAAGAGAAGACAATAATAAAATAAACTTGGAGGTAAAAAAGATGGGGAGAAGAACTTTTAGCAAAGAATACAAATTGCAGACAACCAGGCAGGTAACCGAAGAAGGAAAGTGTACTGCCGAAGTATCTGCAAGTCTTGGAATCACAGAGCAGACAATTTATCGTTGGTTAAGAGAATATGATAAGTATGGTGAAGAAGCATTCAAAGGCTTTGGTAACGTAAGAGTTGACAGCCAGTACAAAATTAAGCTATTAGAAAGGAAAAACAAGCAGCTTTTTAAGGAA
>JALHTA010000160.1 GCA_022865545.1 Actinomycetota bacterium
ATGGAGAGTGGCAAATCTGCCTTTAGGAGTGTTTACAGTTGCGATAATAACAGTGCTGTATCCATTGATGTCAAGACAGGCCGCAAGTGATGATACCGGAGGCATAAAGGAGAGCTTTTCTCTTGGTGTGAGGGAAATAGGCTATATGATGCTGCCTGCCATTATGGGGCTAGTAATACTATCCTATCCCATAATCAAAGTTTTGTTTGAACATGGTAATTTCGGTCCGGATGAAACACTCAAAGTATCATATATACTTATTTTTCATAGTCTTGGACTTGTATTTTTTGGACTTCTTATGATCTTAAACCGGGTTTTTTACGCCTTCAAAAATGTTAAAACGCCACTGAAGGTCGCAAGTATATCGATAATTATAAATCTTGTCCTTGACTGGGTGCTTATAAAGTTTATGGATGTCAGCGGCCTGGCCCTTTCGACTGCCCTTGTGGCCCTTTTCAATGTAGTGGTGCTCCTGATCATACTGCGTAAAAAAGTCGGAAATCTTGGAGCCAAAAGGATAGTAAGCTCTTACTGGAAAATCCTGGTCTCGACGGGTATTGCTGGCACAGCGGTATATTTTATGTGGAGGTATCTGTCAGTCTATGCTTACAGGAATCTTTACTGGCTGATCCTGGGACTCTTTATCGTGATAGTCCTTGGAGCAGGGATATATGTGGCATCTACGATAATCTTTAAGATGGATGAGATAAGGTTTGTACTTAATATGTTCAAAAGGGAAAAAAGCAAGAATGATGACAGCAGCGGAGAGACTGGAAGCGGAAAAATAAATGAAGCAGAAGATAGAAATGACAGTGATAAAGATAATGGTTAAGAAAGCAGACAGGAAGTTTGTAAGGAATTTTTCAATAATAGCCCATATAGATCATGGTAAATCGACACTGGCGGACCGGATCCTTGAGATCACAAAGACTGTAAGCAAAAGAGAGATGTTTGATCAATTCCTTGATGATATGGAACTTGAAAGGGAAAGAGGCATAACAATAAAGGCGCATGCAGTAAGGGTGCTTTATAATAATGCAGATGACGGGAAAGAATATATATTTAATCTTATTGATACCCCCGGGCATGTAGATTTTTCTTATGAAGTATCGAGGAGCCTTGCTGCCTGTGAGGGGGTTATACTTGTGGTTGATGCCACCCAGGGGATACAGGCCCAGACCCTGGCAAATGTGTATCTGGCCCTGGAGGGAAATCTTAAAATAGTACCAGTACTGAATAAAATTGACCTCAAGAGTGCCCGTACCGAAGAAGTATCAATGGAGCTTGGAAAAATACTTGGAGTATCGGAAGATGAGATCATAAAGATAAGTGCTAAGACCGGCCAGGGCATAGAAGCAGTCCTTGGGAGGATAGTCAAAAATATTCCTGCTCCGGCTGGAGATGAGGACGCCCCCCTGCAGGCTCTCATATTTGACAGCCAGTATAATTCATACAGGGGTGTAGTAGCCCTTATAAGGGTCGTCAATGGTTTTATAGAAAAAGGCATGAAGGTCAAGTTCATGGGGGAAAATGCAGTTTCCGATATAGAGGAAGTAGGTATATTCGGACCAGAGATGATCAAGAAGGATAATCTTTCGGCAGGAGAAGTAGGATATATAATAACCGGTATTAAGGAAGTCGGAAGTATTGTTGTCGGCGATACCGTGACGAATGCAGGTGAACCCGCCAGGACCAGTCTGCCCGGTTATAATAAGCCGAAGCCCATGGTCTATTCCGGTCTTTTTCCTATAGACGGTGGGGATTATGAAAACTTGAGGGATGCACTGGGAAAACTATCCCTTAATGATTCTTCCCTTGACTTTGTCCCTGAAGTATCGACTGCTCTTGGTTATGGGTACAGGTGCGGCTTCCTGGGACTTCTCCACATGGAAATAATAAAGGAAAGACTGGAAAGAGAGTATGGATTAAAGCTTATAAATACGGCCCCGAATGTCGCATACAGGATTACTTTAAGCAATGAAGACATCCTGGAGGTCAAAAGGCCCTCTGATTTTCCTGATCAGGAAAAAATAATGAGTATAGAAGAACCCTATACTGAAGTGACTATTATCAGTCCAAAAGAATATATCGGCAAAATAATGAAGCTTGCAGAATCCAAAAGGGGAGACTTTGTGGATATGATATATATTTCCATAGAAAGGGTAGAGCTTAAATATATAATCCCGCTTTCTGAGATAATAGTTGATTTTTTCGATCAGCTAAAGTCCATATCCTCAGGGTACGGGTCCCTTGACTATGAGGTAATGGGATTTGAGCAGTCGGATCTGGTCAAGCTGGATATTCTTGTTGCAGGTGATAGGGTGGATGAACTATCGGTTATCGTACACAGTGATAATGCATATCATATCGGAAGAGAGCTTGCCCTGAGGCTAAGGAAAATCGTACCGAGGCAGAACTTTGAAGTGCCCATACAGGCGACTATAGGCAAGAGGATAATAGCCAAAGAGAGGGTCGCTCCATACCGCAAGGATGTGACAGCCAAACTATATGGAGGAGACATCACGAGAAAGAAAAAACTGCTCGAAAAACAGAAGAAAGGCAAGAAGAGGATGAAAAAGATCGGAAGAGTAGATATACCCGATGAGGCCTTTATGAGCTTTTATAATATAAGCAGCGATAAGTAGCGTGCCGCCGGTCCGGTGAGTACCGATCAGCCTTTATGAGTACGCAATTTTATTATAGAGATTATTTTAGTAAAATATATATTGAATTTTATTTAAGGTAATTTATCAGCCATATCCAAAAAAAGGAGAACGAGATGAAAAAAACAATAGTAATAATTGCAGTAGTAGTATCCATGTTACTGGTCCTGCTGTTGGCCAGCGGATGCTTCGGGCAGAATATTGCCGAGAAGATAGCTGAGGAAGCAATAGAGAAAGCCATTGAAAAAGATAGCGGAGAGAATGTTGAAATAGATCTTGAAGAAGGCGAGATGACCATACAGGGAGATGATGGAGAGGTGAACATAAGTTCTGATGATGATACAGGTGAGATATCATCAGATGATGGTGAATTCACTATCGGTTCAGGTGCAGAGCTTCCTGAGGATTTTCCGGGTGATGTTCCCGTATATCCCGATATGGAAATAAATACATCCTGGAAAAGTACCGAGGATGATAAGGACAACTACTCCATAAGCGGTATTACAGAAGACGCAGGAGATGATGTATTTGCATGGTATAAAGATAAGCTCAGCGGATGGAACATAGAAGGTGAATTTACAATGAGTGGAGATGAAGGTAAAACTTCCACTCTTTCCGCAAAAGGAGACGGACTCATCATTACTATCATGGTGATCGAAACTGAGGGCGAAGGAACAACTGTGGTCCAGACAGTTGTAGAAGAATAAGACTTAAATGATCTATATATAATAAAATGGAAGGCGGCATAAGTCTCCTTCCATTTTGATTTTTAGGTACCTATATAATATAATTTTTTTAAAATTAATAAGACTTAAGGTCAGACAGGTCTTGTCACATAATAAATTTTTAAATAGAGTCTAAAAACATAGCAAAAAAATGGCTGAAACCAAAAAATATCTCATTAAATTCCTCCCGGATGGCAGGTCCATAAAAGTCCCTCCTGATTATAATCTCCGCCAGGCGATCCTTGACAGCGGTCTCGATATAGATTCTTCCTGTGGTGGCGTTGGAACATGCGGAAGATGCAGGGTAAAAGTGACAAAAGGTGATACTGGATCAAAAAGGACCAAATTCATTTCCGCAAGTGATAAAAGGAAAGGTTTCGTCCTGTCATGTCTTGCTAAGGTAAAAAGCGACCTTGAAGTAGAGATACCAAAACGTAAAAAAAGCAGGGCAAAAATAGCTGAGGGAAAATATAGCAGCAGGACCTCAAAGGCTTATTCGGGGATAAGCACAGAAGAGCTTTCCAGTGTTGAGGTAAAACCCTGGTTCCTAAAAGAAAACCTTATAGTCGAAGAACCCACTCTGTCAAATGGTACAAGTGATCTTTATAGGATAAAAAAAAGTATAAAGGAAACGACGGGAATAGAAGATCCCGATATTCCAATACATCTTATCCGGAAGCTCCCTGATGAATTAAGGAGGCAGGACTGGAAG
>JALHTA010000161.1 GCA_022865545.1 Actinomycetota bacterium
GTGAATTTTTCTCTTTTTTAATTTTAATTATCTGGTTTATAAGAAGTAATAAAAAATTCGGGATCGGGTGGAAAAAAGATTAAAAAGAAAATCTTATTAAAAATTATTAAGATGCTTCTATCTCTGGATAATTATCTCTATGTGGTCGTATCCAGATCCGTAGTGAAGCTGGAAAACGGTATTCATCCCAAGCACAGATTGATGAAATACCATGACTTCTTTTTAAATAATATAAAATCAACCGATACTGTTCTGGATATTGGCTGCGGGAACGGATTTAATACTTACCATATTGCAGGGAAAGCCAGAAGGATCGTGGGGATAGACATAGATAGTAAGAATATAGCTTATGCAGAGAAAAATTTTCTATCAGATAATATAGATTATCTTACTGCCGATATAATGGATTATAAATTTGGTGAAAAATTTGATGTAATCGTTCTGTCAAATGTACTTGAACATATGAAAGATAGGATTAAACTACTCAGGAAGATAAAGGGTACAGGCGGGAGATTTTTAATAAGGGTACCGGTGATAGACAGAAGCTGGCTTGTCTTATATAAGAAGGAACTGGGGATTGAATATAGATTAGATAAAACCCATTATATAGAATATACTATTGATAGTTTTACAAGAGAGTTGGGGAAAGCCGGACTAAAAATAAAAAATTATTCTATCCAGTTTGGAGAGATCTGGGCCGCAATAGAGAAATAATATGATTTATATTAATGACTGCCTGTAAATAAATGAAATCAATGGACGGAAAAATTGCATTAGTTCATTACTGGCTGACAGGGATGAGAGGTGGAGAAAAGGTCGTTGAGTCGATTTGCAATATTTACCCCGATATCGATATTTATACTCTGGTATATGATGAAAAGAAAATAATAGATTCCATAAAGGAACATAAAATACATACCTCTTTTATCCAGAAGCTGCCTTTTTCAAAGAAAAAGTACCAGTTTTATCTGCCTTTTATGCCGGTTGCCATAGAACAGTTTAACCTTTCCGAATATGATATTGTGATAAGCAGTGAGTCCGGAATCGCCAAAGGCGTTTTGACAAAACCGGAGACCTGCCATATATGTTATTGCCATACTCCTATGAGATATCTATGGAACATGTATTTTGATTATCTGGAAAATGAGAGACCCGGTTTATTTAAAAGAAATTTTATCAGAATGTATTTTAACTATTTAAGGCTCTGGGATGTTGTCAGTTCTTCCAGGGTAGATTACTTTGTCTGTAATTCATACAATGTAAAAAAAAGAATACTTAAGTATTATAAAAGAGATTCTACAGTTATCTATCCCCCGGTAGATGTCGATGATTTTATATTTACTCCTAAAAAACAGGATTATTATTTGATAGTCAGCCAGCTCGTATCTTATAAGAGGGTTGACCTGGCCGTAAGGGCGTTTAATAGGATCAGCAGGGAATTGATAATAATAGGAGAGGGTCCTGAAATCAAAAGACTTAAGAAAATTGCCGGTCCGAATATAAAATTTTTAGGCTGGCAGGCCGGTGAAACCCTGAGAGAATACTATGCAAATGCCAGGGCTTTTATTTTCCCGGGTGAAGAAGATTTCGGAATAACACCGGTTGAGGCTCAGGCCAGCGGCACCCCTGTGATAGGTTATGGAAAAGGCGGTTTACTTGAAACAGTTGTAGACAGGGAAACCGGGTTGTTTTTCTATGAACAGGAAGTAGATGATCTGATTGAAGTCATAGAACGTTTTGAATCTAATAGTAATAAATTTGACAGTTATAAGATCAGAGAAAATTCTTTAAGATTTAGCAGAAGAAATTTTGAAAAAGCCCTGAAGAAATTTATTGAAGAAAAATATATTGAGTATTCTAATAATTATTCCGGGTAAACTATTTTTAAAATATAAATAGGGACAAATTATGAGCAGCAGTTTTACTGGCAGTATGAGAAATAATTATAAAAAGAGAGAAGTATTCTTTGGAATAATATTATTATTAAATGATATTTTTTTCCTGTGCCTATCATTCTTTTTATCATTTGTCTTCAGGTTTGGAATAAATCCCGCCAATATATTCAGGGGTAATATTAAGTATTACTTTTATTATTCAATCATAGGGCTGCTCATAACTATTGTTTTATTGTATTTTAGAAAATTGTATAACTATAAGAATTTGTATCACGGGATGGGCAAAAATGAGAGCATAATCATAAGTGTGATCATTACTATTTTCCTAATAATAGTATTTAATTATTATTTTCATAGAGATATATATCAACTTTCAAGAATATGGATCATGTACTCCACGGTGGTTTCTATAATTCTTCTGATGATAAGTAGGGCAGTTATAAGGAGATTGATTTTATGGTTTTTTAGAAAAAAAGAAATAAATATAAATATTTTGATTATGGGGATAAATGAAGAAGGAAAGAGGATAGCAAGTACTTTCAGAAAAAAGGGAGCAGAAGCCATTAATGTTATTGGATTTTTAGATAAGAAATACCAGATAGAAAGGATTAAGAAATCAAATGAATTTAAAGATATAAATATTCTGGGTGATCTTGATAATTTAGAAATTATAATAAAAGAGTTTAATATAAACAGGATTATAATTTCTTCTCATAATATTAAATATTTTGATATATTAAATATTCTGGATAGAGTCGGTGATTTGAATGTAGAAGTACAAATGTCCCCTTCTTTATTTGAATTCTCTGTATCCAGGATGAAGATTTTTGAATATATGGGTATACCGCTTATTCAGATTCAAAAAATTACCATTAGAGGAATAGACAGATTTTTAAAATTTTTAATTGATTATTCACTTGGGATCATATTGTTTACAATCTTTATACTCCTGTACCCGGTACTCGCAGTTCTAATAAAGATTGATTCTAGAGGTCCTGTCTTATATTCCCAGGAGAGATATGGGAGAGATTTTAAAAAAATAAGGGTTTATAAGTTCAGGACCATGAGAGCCGATGCTGACAAGGAAAAAAATATATGAAAAAATTATATAACAGGGAAGGCAACTTTAAGATAAAAGATGATCCAAGGATAACCCGTATCGGCCGTTTATTAAGAAGGACATCAATTGATGAATTACCGCAGGTCATTAATGTCATAAAAGGTAGTCTATGCGTAGTCGGACCAAGAGCATTAGCCGTTGAAGAAGGGGATCTATTGGAAGATTGGGAGAAAAAGAGAATGCAGGTAAACCAGGGCATTACCGGGCTGTGGCAGGTCAGCGGCAGGAGCGATATAAGTTATGAAGAGAGGATCAAACTGGACCTGTATTATATACAGAATTGGTCGATCTGGCTGGAACTGAAAATAATAGCCTTAACCATTATTAAGATGTTTAAGGGCAGCGGAGCTTACTGATCCTTTTTAAAGAGTTCATTACAGTTATATTGCTTTTAAAAAATTCCTTTTTTCTTTTATAAGCCCCTGGTAAGCTTGATTCATTTATGAAATTTTATTTTGTTTAATATATGCTATAATTCAAAAAATAGTGATCGGACTATTATTACAGGGAAGGATACTGGAATGTCTAATGTATTTATAATTGCAGAAATTGGAATAAATCATAATGGAAATATTGAAATTGCAAAACAACTGATCGATGGTGCGGTTACAGCTGAATGTGATGCTGTTAAATTCCAGAAAAGGACAATCGACCTGGTTTACGGTAAAGAGTATCTGGAAAGCCAGCGTGAAAGTCCATGGGGAACAACGCAAAGGGATCAAAAAGAGGGTCTGGAGTTTGGGAAGGCCGAGTATGATGAAATCGATAAATATTGTAAAGAAAAGCAAATAAAATGGTTTGCATCAGCCTGGGATATCGAATCACAGAAGTTTCTGCGGCAATATGATCTAAAATATAATAAAATAGCATCAGCTATGTTAATAAATGAAGAATTGTTAACAGAAGTCGCCAGAGAAGGTAAATATACATATATATCTACCGGTATGAGTACTCTGGAAGAAATAGACAGGGCCGTAGAAATTTTCAGGGAATATGAATGTCCATTTGAGATCATGCATTGCAATAGCACTTATCCGATGAAAAATGAAGATGCAAATCTAAAATTAGTCATTACATTAAAAGAAAGGTATGGTTGTAATATCGGCTATAGCGGGCATGAAGTAGGAAGGATCGTATCGATGGCTTCCGTTGCTATGGGAGCGACTTCGATTGAAAGGCATATTACTTTAGACCGGACTATGTATGGTTCGGACCAGGCAGCATCTATAGAAATAGCTGATCTGACCCGTCTGGTAGCAGATATTAGGACTGTTGAAAAAGCCCTGGGTACAGGTAAGAAGATTTTA
>JALHTA010000162.1 GCA_022865545.1 Actinomycetota bacterium
TAGATTGCATTCTAAGGCCGTATGAGCGAAGAAAAGTGACTACTGGTATAAAGATAGCCATTCCTGAAGGATACGCTGGTTTCGCTCAGCCAAAATCTGGCCTGGCCATAAAGAATGGATTAAGTCTTGTAAATACTCCCGGGCTTATTGATTCCGGATACAGGGGTGAGGTCTGTGCCATACTAATCAATCTTGATCCAGAAAAAGACATTATTATTAAGCGCGGAGATAAAATATGCCAGCTTGTAATCCAAAAAATTTCAAAAGTAGAAATTGAAATAACTGATGAACTTGAAAGTACTTCACGTGGTGAAGGAGGATTTGGAAGCACTGGTCAGAATTAAGCAAACATCATTAGAATATATCAAATAATTACTAGTGCCTGGTAAAAGCAAGCTTTTGAGTTATTACAATTAAGTTCCGATAATATATATTATGTTAACTAGATATTATTTTGTGAAATGTACTCTTATTTATATTATATATAATAGCTATCCTTGAAATTTTATAAAAAGATACCTTATCCCCTAATAATATTATTTATTAGACCTGGGTACAAAAATATTTTTATCCATCCTTTTAAGATAATCTATATATTTTTATTAACTGATTATTATTATTTTATTTTTCCATATAAGGGTCCATAATTTTTACATGCAAAATAATCTGCAGATTCCTTATTACCGGTACCAAAAGCATTCCATGAACTTGGCCTGAATATTTTATCTTCCTCAATATTATGCATGCAGACCGGTATCCTGAGCATTGAGGCAAGAGTTATAAGGTCAGAACCGATATGTCCATAACTAACAGCTCCATGATTTGCTCCCCAGTTATTCATGACTGAATAGGTATCCTTAAAAGCTCCCCTACCGGTAAGACGAGGAGCAAACCAGGTAGTTGGCCAGGTAGGATTAGTCCTATTATCCAGTGCATCATGAACTTTAGTTGGCAGCTCTATGGTTTGGCCCTCAGCGATCTGCAATACCGGTCCCAGACCCTTAACAAGATTCAATCTGGACATTGTAACAGACATTCCACTCTTTGTGGTAAAATCTGTAGAGAATCCCCCACCCCTGAAGTAGCCAAGGTCTGCAGGCCTGAAAAGTGTGGAATCAATGCATCTATTTATCTCGTCTTCAGTTATTTCCCAGAAGGGTTTAATTGCTGGCTTACCATCTATTTCTTGTTCCCCGGTACCATCAAGAGCTGTAGATCCTGAATTGATAAGATGAATTATTCCATTCTTAGCTATTCCCGTAAGATTATGACCGGTAACTCTTTTTACAGCATCAGGACTCCAGTATGTTCTTACGTCAGAGAATATTTGTGCAGTATTTGTGAGGAAATATCCAAACAACATGGATACACCATTAAGGCAATCATTCTCAGTTGCTAAAATATAGGGCGTCCTCAGACCATTCCAATCAAAAGAACTATTAAGCATCGTCTCTGCAAAGTCAGCATTCGGATAATGATCGGTCCATTGTCGTTGACCCTGGAAACCTGCAGCTATTGCATTATGGCCGAAGGACTCTTCAAAGAAACCCATCTTTTTAAGATTATTGTTCCCTATCATCATATCCCTGCAGATCAAAGTCATTTTAACTGAAAACTCCCAATCTTTATCAAGTTCTTTCCTGTTTTTTTGAATAGCAGATGTATTATTGTCAGGACCTTCCTTCAGATTATTTTTGATCCAGCTTAGAGCTTTTTTATACTCTTTCCTATCATATATCTCGAGGTCTACCCTTCTTTTTATTTCTGTCATGTCTGCATATTCAACCCTCATACCCAGATAATCTTCAAAGAAATCAGGATCTATGATAGAGCCGGCTATTCCCATTGATACACTTCCTATAGAAAGATAGGATTTATTGCTCATAATTGAGGTTGCAAGTGATGCTCTTATGAATGAGAGGATTTTTTCTTTTACATCATCCGGAATAGAACTATCATTTGCATCCTGCACATCCCTTCCATATATTCCAAAAGCAGGAAGTCCTTTCTGACTATGGGCAGCAAGGACTGCTGCAAGGTAAACGGCACCGGGTCTTTCAGTTCCATTAAATCCCCAGACAGCTTTAGGTCGTAATGGATCCATATCCATGGTCTCTGAACCGTAGCACCAGCATGGAGTAACTGTAAGGGTCGCCTTTACACCTTCTATTCTAAACTTCTCATCAGTAGCTATTGATTCTGCTGCACCACCGATGGTTGTATCGGATATAATACATTTCACCGGACTTCCATCAGGATACCTAAGATTATCTGAGATCAGTTTTGCTGCAGATCTTGCCATCTCCATTGTCTGCTTTTCCAGGGATTCCCTAACTCCCCCCATCCTGCCGTCAATTGTCGGGCGGATTCCGATCCTGGGATATTTTTTCATGTTTTCATTCATTTTTTTCCTTTTTAATTAATTCATTTTTATTATTAATACACTTTAATACTATAAAATAAAATAAGAGCCTATCTGGTAGAATTTCTGATAATGAGACTGGTTCCTAAAGTAATGATTGAAGGTTTGTTACCAGAAAAGCTTTTTTTATCATTTATATTTTTTATAAGTATCTCAGTAGCTTTTAGACCCAGGAGATAAACTGGTTGGCTGATAGCAGTAAGCGGTGAATCGGCTATTATGCTCCAATCGGGATCATCAAATCCTACGATACCTATATCTTCTGGAATCGATAATCCTGCATTTTTTATAGCTATAAGACAACCTAGAGTCATATCTATATTTGAGGAAAATATAGCATCTGGAATGTGAGCACCCTCCAACAACTCTTTTGTAAGCCTGGCGCCACTCTCCTTTTTAAAATCTCCGATTTTTATTAGATCATTATTAATCTTAAGACCATCATCCTTAATAGCCTTATTGTAACCATTCAGTCTTTGTCGGCCGGTTGTCCTGTCTGTATATCCTCCAATAAATGCGATTTTCTTATACCCCCTACTTATGAGATATTTTACAGCAGTAAAGGAGCCTTTATAATTGTCAACCAGTACAGAATCACATTTCACACCATCGACCAGTCTATCCAATAGAACCACATTAATACCTGATTCGATAATATTATTTATATATTCAGCATTTTTACCGGTTGGAGTCAGTATGATGCCATCGACTTTATTTGATTTTAGGATTTTTAAGTATTCGAGCTCTTTTAGCGGATCATCATCGCCATTACACAATATCAACTTATATCCTGATTCACGGGCTTTGTCTTCAACAGATTTTGCAATAGTAGAGTAAAACGGTGAAAGTACATTGCTGACAATAATACCTATAGTATAAGTTTTTCTCTGTCTTAAACTTCTTGCTACAGAGTCTACTTCATATCTTAGATCTTTTATGATAGCCAAGACTTTTGTTCTTGTGTTCTCCTTTACTCCGGGATAATCTGCAAGCACCCTTGATACAGTTGCTGTCGAAAACCCAGCCTTTTTGGCGACTGTTTTAATATTGATTTTCATTTTTTTAAGTCACTCTTTATAAAATTTTTTAGATTATAAGATATTATCAAATGTTAACGATTACATTTAATATTAAACTTTATTCTTGAAAATATCAAATCATTAATGGATAAATAGAATTGAGGGGTCACTAATATAAAAATAGACCTAAAGGTTTAAGTACAATAATCGATACTTTACCTGTTCAGGTATTTAAACAATAAACTATTGTAATCTTTTTTATAAAATAGTTTTACATTGATCTCAGGATAAAGTTCCCTGACTTTTTTTATCTTCCTGTTCTTCTTTGTGACAAGCTTTTGATTCAATGTTGTCAACTCGATATAAAGATCAAGGTCGGCAAGATAAAAATCAGGAGTAAAACTTATTAGTGGAATATCATTTTCATCCCATTCTAGAGTGAAAGTTTTTGGTTCGTATTCCCATTTTATCCGATAAAAATCAAGGATCTTGGCAAATTCCTTTTCACTTTCGTGAGCAAAAATAATATTCTCTGCATTTTTGAACTCAAGCTCTAGTTTATTGTTTTTTGTAGAATTTCTTCTTACTCTTAACACATTTCTAGCCATTTAAATATTTAAACAACCTCCTTTCAAATACTAATAGTTTTTGTATTATCAAGACCTGTTGAATCAGAAATATGGAAATGTCTCTCGATGTCCCCTTTTAGATCTTCATAGACTTTCCCTAATGCTATCCCAAAAACACCCTGCCCACTTTTTAAGGTATCAATAATAGCTTTATCTGAACTGCAGGCATAAACTGAATTACCATCAGAGAGTAATGTGACTTTTAAAAAGCCATTATCACTACCATTACCATTTTCCTCCAGGTATTTCTTTGCTTTTCTGATTTTCTGAAGACTGACTCCAGCTTCAAGCAGCTTCTTTATGACTTTTAATTTTAAGAGATCATTAAAGCTATACATCCTTCTTGATCCATATCCTTCCCCATTATTAATAGAAGGTTTTAGAAAGTCTGTACGGTCATAATAATCAAGCTGCCTGTAAGATAAACCAATTATCTTACATACTTCCTTTGATCTATAATAATATTTTACTGCTTCTGTCATTTTCCTAAAATTTTCAACATATTTATGAAACTTATTGTTTATTTGTAATAACTCTATATATTACAATAATGTAATTACACACTAGTAATTACATTATTGTAATTCTAATACCTCTAGTACAATAAGTCAAATACATAACCAAATAATTATTTAAGGGAAATTTATCCAGATCTATACATCTACGCATTGTTTATGGTATGCCTGAAAATAGAA
>JALHTA010000016.1 GCA_022865545.1 Actinomycetota bacterium
CGCGATCAGAAGCACTATGGCTATATAGGTTATATAAGGGATGATCTTGGATAGTACAAATATTCCACCTGCTCTGCCTACTTTTTCCATTTTTTCTCCTCGTATAATAAGTTAATAATTTTTTATTAATAATATTTGCTATAGAATAATAACTAAATAAAGCTAAGCAGAAAGACAAATTTTCTCTCCTTTTGGCTACTTGTAAGTAGACCAATTAACTAAGACTATTGCTTTCTTGCTACTAACTACAAAGTAATTATTAGAATGGTTTAGGCTCCAGAAATTGTGAGCACTAATTATAACGAGGCTTTACTACTAGTTAGACTTCTTGAGCAGGAAAACTGCTTGGCAAATACAATCCTAAAAGAGAAAGGAACAGCCATGAAAGAGCAAATCTATGTGGGAATCGACCTTGCCAAGGGAGATTCCAAAGTAGCTGTAATAGATGACAGCGGCGAGGCTATCTGTAAACCCTTTAATATCACAAACTCCAAGGAAGGGATAAAAAAGCTACTGTCTAAGCTATCAAGCTACAAAACTGGTCAGATAGTCTGCGGTATGGAGGTTAGCTCCAATTACTGGGAAAATATGTGCTCATACCTTAAGGAGAAAGACCTCACGCCTATTCTTTTAAATCCATATCAGGTAAAAAAGTACCGTCAGGCAATGGGTTTTAAGATCAAAACCGATCCAATAGATGCTATAGCTATAGCCGGGCTTATCTCGGGCAGAAAGTATGAGAGCCTTTATATCTCTGATGATAGTATGATGGAGCTAAGGGAGCTTGTAAGGATTAAATATAGCTTCCAGAGAAGGGTAAAAGATCTAAAGAAAAGTGTACTATCACTTCTTTATCTTGTATTTCCTGAATACAATAAGATAATCTCTTATCCCTTCTCCAAAGTATCTATAGAGATTTTATCAAAATATCCCACATCGCGCCATATGGCAAAAGCAAGTGTCTCAAAGCTTGTTAAAATCTTTAGAAGATACCAGGGATGCAATTTTAACCTTGATAAGGCCAAAGATCTAATATCGGCTGCAAAGGATAGTTTCTACTCTGGAAAGGCTTCCCGGTCCAGGGGAATGACTATTACGATGCAACTTGACGAGATCTCATCTCTAAGCTTAAAAGTAAAAGATATAGAGGACGAGATAAGGTCCATCCTTGATCCAGGGGATCCTCCTGGAGGATCTTCTTCCTACAATATCTTAAATTCCATAAAAGGCGTAGGTATTGGCACCATTGCTACTTTTATAGGCTATGTTGGCGATGTCACGCGTTTCTCCTCTTCAGATAAGCTTATTTCTTTTATCGGGTTTTATCCTAATATATTTGAATCCGGCAAATACAGGAAGAAAAACCCTACTATCCAAAAAGCTGGTCCCAGGGAACTCAGATATATGCTTTATCTTGCCAGTGTGGCCTGTATTAAACACAATAGCCAGCTTAGGAAATACTATCATGATAAGGTATCTGCCGGCATGCCGGCTAAAAAGGCTCTGATCAAGGTGGCTGTAAAGCTTGCCAGGATGATGTATTCGATGTTAAAACATAAAGCCGAATATGAATCATCCAGGGTATTTATGCAATCCTTGTCTCTTAAGAAAGCTGCTTAACTTATTTAGTTTTCAAAGAGCAAATATCTTTAATAATTTTAATTTCTATAAGTTCTTTGACAATTTAATGTTTTTACCTTTTCTTTTTATAGAATGTCTTAAGAATAATTGAAGATAATCTTATTAATAAGACATAGTGTCATAACTATGAATTTTTATATAATATATTATATAA
>JALHTA010000163.1 GCA_022865545.1 Actinomycetota bacterium
ATAGGTTAAAAAATGAAAAACCTAAAGAAAGAAGCTAATCTTAAAATTAAAAAGGAAATAATTAACACGATAGGGGATATAAAAATGAAAATATCTGATGTGGAAAAAATGCAAGCAAATAAAGATGTTGAAGGATAATTTAAAGGAGAGGTCAGAGGCAGTATTGGGCGGCGTGGTTGGGATTGTACTCGCACTTGCAACCTACGACCTAATGTCTGTTTCCGTAACGGAATGGAGCCAGTTGGTCATACCACTATTTTTTTCCTTCTCTACCTTATTGCTGATCATGTTTCTGTGGTATATTGGGTCCGAGGCAGTAGACCTAGTTCCCCAAGAGAATCTTCTATTTGTTCTAAACATCATTCAAGTGATTGTCTTGACCACACTTCCTTTCGGTGTCCGCCTTTCCCTCTTTTCCGAAATCAAAGAAATTGGGACAACATTCCTCGCCATTAGCACGGGGATTCTCTTCGCCTTAACTGCACTGATCAATTTTATCCTTTTACAGAAACCGGAGAGCCGTACAGTTCCCAGATCCGTATTATGTGATATGCAGGCATATAAGTTTGGTTTGCCGGCAGGTTCACTGGTAGCATTTCTCTCCCTCCTTATTCCAGCTGAGGCTATTGTTGGAGAACCTTTTGATAGATTGAACATTCCATTTCGTGCTTTTAGTCATATCTTGGCTTTTTCTGTGTTCTTCTTGGTTACCATTGTAGCTGAGATATTTATACGAAGGCGTCTGTCAGCCATAGCAGAGGATGCTCCAGAGGTTCAGAAGGTGGGAGGAATCTTCCACTCAAAAATGAGAACAGTCAATAACACGTTCTTTACGGCAGCGCTTGGCTTGAGTGCCTTCTCCTTAAGTGATCTTCCTGTTGCAGCTATAGCTGACTTGGTTCCGCCGTTAGCCTACTTTACTTTCCTTTTCTTCTTGATTTATGTGTTCTGGGTTAAGCTTTATCGAGTATACGCTATCATTCCTAAGTGGGATGAATGGCTTGATATGTTAACCGCTTTTCCTTCTATGCTAGCAATCTTTGTTCCTCCAATGTTCCGCTTGATGGTGCTACCTAACCCTGAAACAAGGGAACTTGGTGCTATGGTTTTCACTATTTTGATGGCTATGTTTGCTTTAGCTAATGCTACGGTATATATCTACGTTGCTAGGTTTAGAAAGAGTGATTTAAGGTTTCGTCAAGAAAGAAGGAGTGAGTTCCGCCGATGGGCAACCGGAAGCCTCGTCTTAGCCTTCATCTTAGTAGCTTCGTTACTGATACCCTCCAACATTACAACCTTAATGGATATCCCCTTGCGGGTTATTGTCTGGTGGATTTCCCTAGTGATCTTTGAAATTATCATGTGGGTAGCTACTCATAGGCTATCAAACGACAAAGAAAAGTAGACGCGCGTACAATAAATGATTATATAATAAAAAAATGTGTAAACATGAAAAAGTAAACAAACAATGAGATATCGGAACTAAGTATCGTCCCTTGCATACTAAGATTTGGATTCGTTACACATAGAATTAGATACTCTTAGAAAAAGGTGGTAAATAAAAATGGGAATATATGATAAATTGTTTGGGAAAAAACAGGAAAAGGAAAAAAAGTATAGACCCAAAAAACCAATAAATAGTGAGTAGCACGGGGGGGTAGATTAATTAACCCATAAAGATAATTCTGGAATTACAGTATTCTCATTTAATAATAAAATCCTGGTTTTAACATCGTCCACAGTGGCCAGCCAACCTAAGCTTATTTAGCGCTTCGTCCTCGCCATTTTCGGTAGAACAAAAAGAGGGATATAGATATCAGCAAAGCTAGAGAGATACCCAGCACTAGCAGCAGAATCCAGTTGCCATTTTGACTTGGCTTACTCAGCGCATCCTCAGCGATATCATCGGTATTTCCCGATGAATCGGTATCTGCAAGCGAGGATCCGCAACTTTCGCCATTGGCAACCGTGCATACCCTATCGATCAGGTCATCAAGATCATAACCATACTGTTCGAGGGACTTCGAAAGTCCTTGCTCATAACTATCTGTCGATTCAATTCCTTCCTTTGCAGCTCGCCAGTTGCGTTTGGGAGAGTAGTCCACAAAATAGTAAAAGACATCGCCTTTAAGATTAGCGTTGATATTCAACATCTTTACTGGTGTGTCTGGTGATAAGTCAAAGCGCGACATATCAAAGTATTTAATCTTTCTGCCTGTGGAGGTACGGAAGTATACTCTTCCCTGTTTCATGTCAATCACTATAGACCACTGTGTCAATCCTCGCTCCAGATTCTTGAGGATCTTAAAACCATAGTCCGGGTCTATAGACTGTGGAGCATTCTGAATCATATAGGCTGCATGAACAAATCTTGCGGTACCTTTGTCACGAAGGCTAACAGACTCCTCTCCCCCGAAACCGGTATAATTTATAAGGTTTACCAGCTCTTCCTGATAAGCATCATTGCACAGCACAGGCATAGGCATTGAGTTACCAGTGGAGACATTGAGATCACCATCAATGAATTCAATACCCGCAGTATTTCCATCTTTGTCAGAAACAAAAAAGTGCCATGTCCAGCCATCAAGGACAATGGTCGA
This sequence comes from Actinomycetota bacterium, assembly GCA_022865545.1. Lineage (GTDB taxonomy): Bacteria > Actinomycetota > Humimicrobiia > Humimicrobiales > Humimicrobiaceae > M55B120. The sequence goes on from JALHTA010000163.1 coordinate 2,601, forward strand.
GAGGTTTAACAGGACTTCCTCAACTGTAGCATAATTGTCCAGCTGATACTGCATCCACTGCATCATGAACATCCTCGGCACCTCATCGTCTTCTGGAAAGCGGGTCCCCAGAAGCGTCATCTCGTGAATGTAGAGTCCAGCTTCATTTATTCCACCATCGATAAATTCCTTGCCCCAGGCATTAAAAGTTATGGATCCATAGCGAGAGGTCCATTCTACAGAGGGATTGATAGGCTTAATCCCTACGATTAACTCAAGAGCACTAACGCCAGTCTTCTTTACATTCCGCTTGTTGATCACAATCGTACCAGGTACTTCTCGGCCCGAGTCGAGGTTGTGTCCGATTAGGAATGCGTCGTCAGTGCGAAACATAAAGGTCGAGCAGGAGGAACCAATGCCAACGGATGGAAGCGTCGATGAAAAGAGGACGGTTCCGGAAGTGACTTCTCCCAACGGAGCTATATGAATCTCACCACCTGGCAACGGAGCATGGTTAACTGCCGTGAGATTCTCGGATGAGGGGCGACAGCTAGCCAATGACAGAAAGGTAAGGATTGTAATGATTACAAAAATAACTCTGGTTTTGATCTGGTTCTTTTCTCTAATGGGCTTCCTCCTCGGAGATCAAGTATAAGGACCTCATTAATAACATAATTTCTTGAAAAAGTGAATAAACAGAATATATAAAATCATAAAGTTTTAGAAGAAATACACAATTTATTAATAGTGGCTTAGTTCAGGCATAAAAATATCCTCCTTTTTATCAATAATCCTGGTTCTAACTTCGTCCGCTATGGCCAGCCAATAAGATAACTTAAGTTCTTATCAACTGATAATTCAGCAACCATTTTGATTTCTGATAAATTTTCTATAGTTGATATATAATAAGGTCCTATAATATCTATTAAATAAGTACAGAAAATTTTAACCCTATAAAGTAAATAGGAGAAAAAAAAATAATGAAAATCTGTATAATTCATGGGTATAAGCTTGATGGTACAGGTAGCAATATATATGTTAGAAATATTGCAAATGAACTGGTTTCAAGAGGGCACGACTTATCCATAATGTGCCAGGACCGAAATGCGGATGTGATAGATTTTGTTGATGAATTATTTTTTTTGGACAGAAATAATGAATCTTTATTATTAAAAGCTAAAAAAAAGACTGGTTTTAAGGGAAGCTGCAGGGTCTTTATACCGGATCTAAACGGAAAACTTCTTGTATATGTATATGACAGATATGATGATTTTCCGGAAGTTCTTACTTTTCAGGAAGCTGAAAAAGAAAAAATCCTTGATTATACAGATAGAAATATAAAAGCGCTTATGACTATTATAAAAGCTTTCCCACCTGATATAATCCATACAAACCACGCCATAATGCAGCCTTATATAGCCAGAAGAGCATTACTTGATAAAAAAATACCTTGTATAGCAACAGTACACGGGAGCGCACTCAATTTCAGTGTAAGAAAATCAGAATTTCTTCATAGCTTCGCATCAGAAGGGCTTGGCAATTCAAAGATAGTAATATGTGTCTCTGAATATAATGCAAGAGAGCTGGTACAATATTTTATTTCAAAGGGTGATAAGTTAGAAAAGAAAATAAAGGTACTACCGGTAGGTATAGACATAAACAAATTTAATATTTATGGTTTTAAAGATGATTCTGATAAAAAAAATAATATCCTTAAGCTTATGGGCCTTTTAAGGGAAAAAATAAAGCTAAAAGATAAAGGTCTTGATACAGGAAGTAAAAAAGCGCTAAATGCTTATCTGGACTCAATATCTGGTATTGTCCCGGATGAAAGTTTAATTACTGAATATTTTAATGCACACTACAGCTCATATGATGCCTATAGTCCTGATAAGGATATCAAAGATGTTCTGTCTAGCATAGATTTTATAAAAAAAGATATAATACTTTTTACAGGTAAATATCTCTGGACAAAGGGTTGTCAGACTCTTATTACTGCTCTTCCATATATTTTTAAAAGGTCTGCTGATACTGAGGTAATATTTATAGGTTTTGGTCAGTCAAGAGCTGTTTTTGAATCATTGGTTTATTGTCTTTCTAAGGGTTATAAGGATCTTTTTTTATTTCTTGCTCAAAGACATTTTAAAATAGATCCTGGATCTAAAGCCGATACACCTGAGATTACAAAGAAGTTTCTGGAAAGACTGGAAAAACAGGATATCCTTAATGACTTTTTCTTAATGGCAAAAGAACTGGATTTTTATAACAAGGTTCATTTTACAGGGATAATGTCTCATGACGAATTGAGGTATATGATGCCCCTGGCTGATGTATTTGTAGCTCCTTCTATCTTTACTGAGGCTTTTGGTACAGTAGCTGCCGAAGCGCTGGCCTGCGGTGTTTTACCTGTGATAACTTATGATTATGGCTTTAAGGAGGTCCGTGACAATATCTATAAAAAACTGGATGAGGAAAGCCTGCATAAATTACCATTGTTAAGACTGAATGAAGATTTCATAGATAATCTTGCAAAAAACATAATTTCCATATTGGATTTTCCTAAAAGAAAGGATAGTGACTTCAGGTCTAAATGCCACAATATAGCAAGTAGTTTTTATTCCTGGACAGGAATAGCCGCAGAATATGAAAATTTATATAGGTACTATTTGAGTAATAATTTCTGATTAGGGATAACCAATAAATAGTGAGTAACACGGCGGGGTAGACAATAATTAAACCTAAAAAGCTAATTCTGGTATAAATATATCCCCATTTAACAGTAAAATCCTGGTTTTAACATCGTCCACAGTGGCCAGCCACATATAACTTTTTTAAATACTCAAAATAACCTTTAAATTGATTAATTCTTTTAAAAATTGGTTCGAAATTTCGCAACCCGGGCTAGCCACTTTAAAAAATCAGCTCTTAACCAAACAAGATGGGGAACCCTTTAAAATTCATTATTACCTATCACTAAAACAAACATAATAATATTATATACGTCTTAATAAAGGGATTAATTTAAAGAAAACCATTTAATATAAATTCAAGATATGATCTAATTGTTTAATAAAATCATATTATAAATA
>JALHTA010000164.1 GCA_022865545.1 Actinomycetota bacterium
ACCATAGGATTCTTTTTTAATCCCTGGATGGCATTGAGCAGTTTTCTGGCTGTTCCTCTTATTTATTTTTGCCTTAGTCTTCTGGTGTACCTAATAGGACTTACCGGTAAACCGGCTAATGGAATGCTCATTGCTCAGGTTTTTTTTCCACTTATTTTGTCGGGTATGATTAACCTCTTACTTCGTGTAAACATTCTGTTTGGCACTTCATGGCTTTTTACACTGGCTAATATAGGAATAGCGGTAGTAATTGGTATTATAGTTATCTCCCTCAAGTTCCGTCTTTCCAAGGAGAGGATAATCTTATCATATTAGGAGTTTCACTTGAGGAAAACAGGTATTATTTTTAAATAAAATTTAAAAACTCAGTTCAGGTATAAAAATATCCCCATTTAATAGTAAGATCCATGTTCTAACTTCGTCCACTATGGCCAATCAAAGAAGATATTTACCTTGCTTAGCTATTAAAATAATCTTTCAAATTAATTAATTCCCTCAAAAAAAGGTTCGAAATTTCGCAACCCGGGCCAGCCACTTCAGTAAAATTAAAAAGCCAGATTATTTTCGTTTATCTTCTAATATTATTAAACCTTTGTAATTGGCAACATAAATATAATTTCCTTCAACAAAAACTCCACTGGAGTAATGGGGAACATCCCAACTTTGCATAATATAAGGATTATTATTATCTTCTATATCTATCTTTTTTATGCCCTTTTTACCGTCTGCTATATAAGCATAGTTATCCTTAATAAAAACATCAGTAGCATAATCTTCAGTATCGTAGCTTGCAATAACTTGTGGATTTTCTTTATTGCTTATGTCAATAATGTTTAATTCACCCTCCCCACCTGCAATATAAGCATAATTTCCATGTACGGATACACTATTAACATTATTATTGGTTGTCCAACTTCCAATTAAAAATGGGGACTCTTTATTACTTAGATCAATTATTTCCAATCCATTTTCATTTCCATCCTCTGATCTAAATATTACAAATCCAAAATCTTCATCAACATATATATCATACAACCATCCAAGATTATCACATGTCCCAACCAGTATTGGATTTGTAGTATTGCTTATATCAAATATTAATAGTTTATTCTGGTGGTGTGCAATATATGCAAAACTCTCTTTTACATATATTGACGTAGCTTCAATTAATAAATTATCTCTTGATATAATTTTAGGATTTTCTTTGTCTTTTAAATCTAATATTAATAATCCGTCAGCATAATCAGCTATATAGCCATAACCATTAGAAATAAAGGCATCCCATGCCCATCCAGTTTTTACATTCCCAATAATTTGGGGGATCTCCTTATTACTAATATCTATAACTTGTAGTCCCCATTTTCCGTCTGTGATATATGCATAATGATTATTGATAAAAACTTTTTTACTAAAACCAGGAGTTTCACATCCTCCTATGATTTCATATTCGCTAAAAGACTCATCAATAAAATTTTCATTTTTTGTATTATTGCAACTAATGATATAGAAAAAAAAGAAAAATAAAATTATAAGGATACTAAGAATAATTAATAATTTTAGAGTATGCATCTTTATTTTAATCATTATGTATGCATAGTAAATAATTAGAATAAATTTTTATCGACATTATATATGATATAGTCATATTGATAAAATAGTAGGTGAATTAAAATCATAGGATTTTTAAGAGAAAAAAGCAATTTTTCAGCTAAAACCAACTCAGGTATAAAAATATCATTTAAGCTTAATAAAATGGTTCTATCTATGAAAATACATGTCAATAAAGCATCTACGGGCGTAAGCCCGTAGATGCTTTATTATAGGCCTCTTAAAGGAGGTGCATTTTGTTTTTTAGTGTGTTTCTTCTCTGGATTTTCATACTATCAACTTTGTTTACTATCCTAGCCACTTAAGATTTTATTATTAAATTGATTTCCTTCAATTCCTTAAGTATCTGGTTCCAATTCTGTAAACAGTGGCGCACCAGCAGAAAGCCCAATTTCCCCCCAAATAGATCTACCATCTGAATTGTAAAATATACCCCAAGCGCATATTGGCTTTTCCCCCAAAAAGGGGGCATGGCTCTTCGACAGACAACGATGCATTCTATTATCCAACAATATAGCGTCTTGACTCTCAATCTATAGTTTTCAAAGTTTCTAAACCCATAAGACCTGCAAGAGATTGTCTTTGTACTATTATAGTTCTGAGGGTTTGTGTCGCTTAAATCTAATAAAAGTCAATTAATATATTAATGATATTATGTCTAAAAGTATTAATTAAT
>JALHTA010000165.1 GCA_022865545.1 Actinomycetota bacterium
GAAGATGAATCCCCTATCAAAACAGATGAAAGGGACCTTCCTGTCTGGGGCTGTATCTTTAGAACTGCAATATCCCTTTGTTCCCGTCCACTGTAATCAATGAGTTCGGCCCGGATAAATGTATCCACATCAGTAGGATTATCAGGAATACCTCCATTTGCAGTATTGAACTGGACAAATACTTCCAAATCATAATCTCCGCCATCATAACCTTCTACCTTTGTATTCTCATAGGCCCAGTTCCAGTCATCATCTGTCCAACCATCAAGCTGACTGCCATAAGTATCTGTAAGGTATGTCCATATAAGATCATATTTAAATTCAGCTGCGCTTATCTCTACCATGTGCCCGGCAGTAACTATATGTCCAGTGTCAGGGTTCACAGAAAAACCCGTACCTACAAGGCCCAATAATATGGATCACTCCAGACATTATCCCAGGGATCAAGGACATAGCCCCAGAAATAAGTAGTAATAAAACAAACTGCCGGCTGGGTCAGGATCACCTTGTCCTGCGGTGTCAATTCATAAGTAGTCGGCTGTGCGGATAATATCCCGGCAAAACTTAGTATCATCGCCAGGACAATAATAAATACAGCCAGTTTTAAGATTTTTTTTGTCATAATATCTCCCTTGATATGTTTTTTAAATTTAAATTCTACTTAATTCATTTATTTAATATGGATTATATTTTTTTTTCACTATATCGTCAATAAATATCAAGTCTTTTATTTACCTTCTAATACCTCTTTGTAATAATCTACATATTTATCTATGATATTTTTGCTATCGAATTTTTTGGCTCTTTTCCTTGCAGCCAGACCCATTTTGACCCTATTTTTCTTATTGGCCAGGACCGCCACCGCAGCCTTGCTCATCGACTTGATATCGTCCGGATCACATATAAAGCCGCTAATACCATGCTCCACCACTTCTTTAAGACCGCCAAAACTGGTCCCGATGACCGGGACCTCGCAACTCATGGCTTCCAGCGCAGAAAGTCCAAAACTTTCACTTTTTGACGGAAGCATATAAAGATCACTGATATTGAGAAGAGGTATTATATCATCCTGCCTTCCCATAAATATGACCCTGTCATCAAGGCCGAGTTTTGATACCAGGCTCCTGATCTTACACATCTCAGGACCGTCGCCCACAAGCAGGAGCTTTGCTTTTACTTTTTTACTTATATTGCAAAATACTTTTATTATACTGCCTATTCGTTTTACAGGTCTGAAATTAGATATATGTATAACCACATTATCATCAGGTTCTATCATATCCAGGTATTTCCGGTTTCCATTTTTTTTATATACTTCCGTATCTACGAAATTATATATCACTTCCATTCCGCGCTTGATACCAAATGTCTCTTCAGTAGTTTTTTTAAGAAAGTTGGACACGCAAGTCACTCCGTCACTCTTCTCGATACTGAATTTAGTGATGTCGAAAAATGAATGATGATTTCCAACCAGTGTGATATCGGTGCCGTGAAGGGTGGTTATTATTTTTATATTGTCATCCCCCACTATCTTTTTTGCAAGATATGCCGATGCTGCATGGGGTATCGCATAATGCACATGCAATATATCCAGTTTCTCTGATTTTATTATCTGCGCCATCCTTACGCTCAATGAAAGACTGTAGGGCGGATATTTGAATAATGGATATTCAAGCATCTCTACTTCATGGAAATAAACACTTTTATGAAACTTGTCCAACCTAAAAGGCTGCTCATAGCTTATAAAGTGAACCTCATGATCCCTTTTGGCCAGTTCGATGCCAAGTTCAGTTGCAACCACGCCACTTCCGCCATATGTCGGATAACAGGTAATGCCAATTTTCATTTTATATCTTCCTTTGTGCAGGATAGTCAATAAATCTTTTTAATATGTGCCTAATAAATATATAATTCAAAAATTATAATTTTTCAATTTTTTTTGCAATTTCTTTAAAGCATGGCGGGTCAGGAAAGATAATCAAAATATTTAATAGGATCATCTATCTTTACTATAGTGTCAATATGATATGCCTCTCCAAATTCCGCCATTATTTTAAGACCAAGGCAGCGATGCCGGCTGTTTATTATGTCAAAAAAGTATTTTGAGGCGATATGCGTCATGACTTTCTTTTTTACATCACTGTAAAATTGGGATTTATATGCTGCAACTGCTTTAAATTTATCATCATAATAATTTGAAATATCAACTATAAAACTCGGCTCGAATTCATGATGCAGCATATAGTTCAAAACTATTTTTGGACGGTAAAAATCCATTCCATTCTCAAATTTAGGAAGTCCTGAAATAAAAATCGCATCCTTTAAAAGTTTATAAGAGTTTTCATGGTCCGGATGCCTGTCTGTAAAATAAGGAATAAGTACCATTTTTGGCCTGTATTTGCGTATTGCCCCTACCACTTTCAGGCGGCTTTCGTAATCATTTTTTATATTGGCATCCTCGAGTTCCAGGTTTTCCCTGAGGTCAAGTTTCAATATTTTTGAAGCTTCAAGTGTTTCTTTTGCCCTGGACTTAAGATCTCCATTGGTAGAGAGCTCTGCCCGCGTAATATCTACTATGCCTGTGCTGTACCCTTTGTCTTTTGACTTAAGCAAAAGTCCCCCGCAACCCATTTCAGCATCGTCCGGATGAGGGCTGAACGCAATAATATCTATATCAACTATTTTTTCCATTTTTACCACCCTGGTTTAAGAATAAGAGTTTATGTTTAAAATCGAATGGATTGAATGAATCGTACAGTCCGTCCATGATCCCTATGCCATATTTATTTGCATAATAAAAGAAATTTACTTCTCTTTCCTGCAGCCCTCCTCCGGGGAATAGGTTCAGGTAAAATCTATTTAAAGCATTTTCTAACCACTGATTTTCTTTTTTCAATTCAGAATATATCTTTCCCTTAAGCACACTTATTTCCTTCTTGATATTTCTTTTTATCCTGTCTGATGAATTACCGACATTTAAGCCTGCCAGTGAAACTTCTTTTTCAAAAGCCCCAAACACGCCTTCCAGCTTCTTTTCAAGGTCTCCTACCAGGTCTTCTATGCTGATGTTTCCACTATCATTTAGTGATCTTTTAATGGCCTGTTCCCTGTTTGTTTCCAAAAGCTTATCAATACTCTTAAATTTATTTATTATCTTTTCTATATTCCTTTCTATTATTGTAGCACTAAATCTTGGATATATTACTGGAAGCCTTACATCCATTAAACCATACACTCCGCTGATCTGTGCAAAATAACTTACTTCACCAGGACCGCAGATAGTGGCCAATACAGGAAAGAGTGTGTCTTGTATCACCGGACGCATAACTACATTCCAGCTAAACAGTCCGGGATCTTCCCCGGATTTACAAATAAGTTCCTTTTTTGAATATATTTTATCTTTGACCCTATAATACATTTCCGGAAGACACTCTATTTTTTCCCTGATACCGGCAACATTTAAGAAGTGGTTTAATGTGTCTTGCTTTATGTCAAGCTGTCTTTGGTATCCGGCTCTTTCAAGTTCATCTCCCCTGGTGTTTACCGTCTCTTTTATACTTGCACATTTTTCGAGATCCTCTTTAAGAAATCTTTTCCCCATCTTTTTAAGCCTATCGTCCGAAGGATCTATCAGCACAATACCGTATTCGCTAAAAAGATTGAGTATAATATCTGAAAAAAGCTCCGGGAGATTTATTCTATTATCTTCAAGCGGATCTGTATATCTATCAGCAATGCTCCCCTTAAGAAGACCGGTCACTTCATCGCTAAAATCTGTTTCCGCAAGTAAGCTCCTAATATCCTCTATGACCTTTGTGTATTTTTCCCTCTCGATGTATATATTAGAAAACCTTGCATTTTTCTTTATATTCGAAGTATCTATTTTTACTTTTTTTAGCTCATCAGTTATAAGTCCTATGCTGTTGGCCTGTCCGATGCTGCTATCATCTGAGGCATTCCAGAAACAGGGAACTGTCCTGATGCCTGTCTCTTTATTTATAAAGCTGCTTAATTTCAAAATAGTGATTATTTTATAGATAATAAATAATGGACCGGTAAAAAGTCCCGGTTGCTGCCCGCCTACTATTACTACAGTTCCGCTCTCACTAAGCTTTCTTATATTGTCAAGAGTCTTCCTGCCTGCTCCAAATCTGGAATTATAATCATTTAATATTTCAACTACACCTTTCCTCTGGTCATCATCATAATACTTTTCTATTTCAGCCATTCTTTTTTTATAGCTCTTTATTTCCCTGTAATCATGATTAAAATAATCACCTAGTTTTTGGAAATCAAATATAAAATCCATATACAGTTTATTACGGTAAAATCTCCCATTATTACTGTTTTCTGTATTAATGATCATAACTAATTAAACTACCTCTCCGGGTTATAAACAAATAGGCTCAAAAAATAAGCCTGTACAATATTTTACTTAATATCATATAATTATCCAAACAAAACAGGGTATACATGAAAAATCCAGATTCAATTTTTAAAAAACATTTTGAAAATCCGCAAAATACTGGTGAACTGACAGACCATAATGCAAGCGGTAAAGACTCGAGCATAATATCAGAGATCCTAATAATATTTAATTCCCGTATAAAAAATAATATTATATCTGATATAAGATTTAAGGCCTTTGGCTGCAGCTACTCGATCGCAGCATCCAGTATGATGACCATGCTGGCAAAGAATAGGGATCTTTTTGAAGCGGCAAGGATAACCGAGGACAATATAGAGGATAGACTTGGAAATTTCCCGGAAAACAAAAAGGATGTATTAAAAGTAGTCCTTGGAGCTTTCCGCAATATGCTGACAGATTATATTTCCAAACATCAGGATATCCCTCTATACATTAGGAATACCAAAAAAGCAGCTATTGCAATGAGTGGTGGTGTCGACTCTTCTATGGCCGCAAAATTATTGAAAGAAGAAGGATATGACATTTTCGGAATAACCATGAGAATAGTCCCTCCCGAACAGCTGGAAAAACATAAATTGATCACACAAAGTACCAGTGTAGATATTGAATCCGCCTACCAGGTTTGTAGAAAATTGGATATACCATATTTTATTATTGACCTTTCGTCTGCATTTGAGAAAAAAATAATCGATTATTTTTGCACTAGCTATCTCCAGGGTCTTACACCCAATCCATGCGTTGAATGTAATAAACAGATAAAATTCGGTTTTTTTCTTAAAAAAGCTGAAATGCTCGGTGCTGATTTCATGGCCACCGGACATTACTGCCGGATAGAGAAAGAAGGAGATTCTGATACTTTTCAGGTCCTGAAAGGTATTGACAGGTCAAAGGACCAGAGCTATGTATTCTGGAAACTGGACCAATCTCAATTATCCCGGATAAAAACACCTCTTGGGAACTTTACAAAAGAAAATATAAAGAATATGACGATGGATTTCATTCCTCTTCTTGCCTCAAAAGATGAGAGCCAGGATATTTGCTTTATCTCTGAACAGAATTATCAGGATTTCCTGGGTAAAAAAGCTACCCGTATAAAGGAGGGAAAAATAATAAATTCCAGCGGTGCAGAAGTCGGAAGACACCGGGGTTATCCCTATTATACTATTGGGCAGCGCAGGGGTCTCGGGATAAGCCACATAAAACCTCTTTATGTAATAAAGATAATACCTGAAGATAATATTATTGTAGTCGGTGAAAAGAAGGAACTCCTTAAGAAAAATGCGGAACTTCAGGATATAAATTTTATATCTGGAGATCCCCCATCTATGCAATTCAATGCGGCAGTAAAAGTACGGTATAATGGCAGTGAAAAGCCTGCAGAAATAAGGCTCACTTCCGGAGGTGAGGCATCTGTCACTTTTAAAAGTGAGTGCAGCTCTATAACTCCAGGTCAATCTGCAGTTTTCTATGATGGAGAAAAACTGCTTGGTGGCGGTATTATTAAGGATTAGGGTCCTACCGGAGCTTTTTAATGTCAAATACCGGACAAGCTGAAATTCCCCATATTCCAGGTCCTGTATGAGCTCCCATAATAGCAGTCATCTTGGTCATTATTATTTCTTCGATGTCTAAATCAGGATCGTTTTTAACCATATTTTCTAGCTCCAGAGCAGGGCCCTTATCATTACCATAACATATACCTATCCTGTTTCTATTATTTGAAGAATTCAATATATCTTTCCTCACCAGATGGTAAAGCCAGTTTATCGAAGATTTCTTATTAAAACAGAATTTTTTTAAAGACAGTTTTCCTTCCTGGTTAAATGCAATAATAGGCTTTAGAAGGGACGCTTTGCCTGCAAAACGTGAAAGGAATGGGGCCCTTCCGCCCCTGACTATATATTCAAAATTCTCAAAAGTCGCATAGAAACTGATGGACTTAGAAAGCATCCCGATAAGTTTATTTATGCTTTCCTCATCTGCTCCCACTCTTATAGCTTTAGCTACCTCAATAACAAAAAAACCCTCAGCGATCGCAGCCATTTTTGTATCTATTATTTTTATACTGCCTTCGGGAAACCGGGAACTTGCTGAAATAGCAGCATTTATTGTGCCGGAAAGTAGAGAACTTAAATGTATTGAATAAATGCTTTCAAAGCCCTGTTCATCTAAAAGGTCTTTATATACTACTGTAAAATCCTCAATAGTGGGAGTAGCTGACTTTATTATCTTTCCCGATTTTAGTTTGCTATAAACTTCCTCTACATCTATCTCGAGACCCTCTTTTAAAGATTGGCCGTCAAAGTTAAGATACAATGGGACCACCTTGATATCATATTTTTTAACCAGACTAGAATGTATATCTGATACAGAGTCGGTTACAATAGCTATTTTTTTCATGGGTACCTCCTCATATATTAAGATACTAAATCTTATTAATCCTTGATACCCCAGAGATCTTCTGCTTCTTCTTCCATTTCATGCAGCCTGTCATAATAATCCGGAAACTCATTTAAGTGTGCGAGTGCGATCTTGCCAGTAATAAGAGGGTCATCGTCAGATACATTTGTATGAGTGTCAACCCTGCCATGCTCCAGTTCAACATCCATCCCCTTCCTGAACTGCTCTATATCAAATTTGGACCAGTCAATTCCAAGCTCCTCTCCTATTCCTTTAGCCTCATCCGCTGAAAAATGTTTTTTTTCTGTCATGTTTTACCCCCTTCTTTTTAAAAAGTTTTAAATATAATTAGAAAACATATGCAGTTATAATAAGGTACGTCATTCTTCTATATATATTATCACAACCTCATTCTAATTCTATTAGATTTATATATTTTATATATTGAAGATTTTTTATTTCATATAAAATCTCCTAAAATTTGACTTTTCTATTTATTTTTGTTATATTAAAAACAACCTTAGAGCAGGAGGTAACTTGAAGAAATGACTGAAATTTTCTGACGAAAGAAAGAAAAAAGTAAGTTTATTTTATGAAAAGAACCTGAGAAAAGTTCTAAGGATGAGACCCCGAGATGTTAAGTAGCCTAAAGCGTAAGCAAAGGTAAAAGA
>JALHTA010000166.1 GCA_022865545.1 Actinomycetota bacterium
CCGGGAATGACATCTACAAGTCTCGTACCCATGGCCGCTGATGCAGTAGGGATCAGCTTTGACTTACTTGTAGAAATAATACTAGATAGTGCCAAATTAAAGATTTAGTCTGTGGGAAAACAAAAAAAAGTTGAAAACCTTATAAAAGTCAGAAAAAGAAAGATATTAGTACGAAGATTTTGGCTAGTGATGAGGATTTTATTGGCGGTCTGTTTTCTTGTGGCTGCTGTCTTGGGTCTAAATTATTTTTACAATAGCAGGTACTTTGAGATCAAATCATTAACCCTTGAGGGAAATACCCATTATGATGAAAATAGCCTGGGCAAGTTTACCGGGGATATCCCCGGTACCAATATTTTTGAGGTAAATAAAAAGGATATAGAAGACTCTCTTGGGGCAGGCCTGGTCTGGGTGAAATCAGTGGAACTCAGGAAGATATTTCCTGACAGTATAGTTATAATGATCCAGGAAAGAAATCCTGCACTTATTGCCAGCTATAGAAACGATTACTATCTTTTAGATAATGAAGGTTTGGTACTGGAAAAAATTAGTTTAGATGATTTTAAAAATTATGGAGACCTTATACTGGTAAGGGATGCATTTGATTATAAGCTAGACCCAGGAGAAGCTATTGCTGCCAAAAACATACTTAGTAGCGGTAGCATATACAATATAATGGATAAAGAGGTAAGGGCACTTATAAAAGAAGCCGGTATTGAAGAGAATATTGCAGGTGATATTTTTTTTATGACATATAATAATGAAAAAATAATATTTGGTGATAGTGATGAAATAATAAAGAAAATTGAAGTATTAAAGTTATTGTTAAAACAGGAAACAAAATATAATATAATAGATTTAAGGAATCCTGAGAACCCAGTAGTAAAAGAATAGTCGGAGGTCTTTTTGGCAGTCAATGACGAGTATATGGTGGGCATAGATATTGGAACCACAAAAGTCACAACCCTCATAGGTAATTTTGGGAAAAACAGTACTTTCAAAATAAAAGGATATGGTATTTCAGAGTGCAGGGGCATGAAAAAGGGCCTGATCGTAGACATAAATGAGGCAACCAAATCAATCTTAAAATCAGTCGATTCAGCAGAGAGGTCAACAAAAACTTTTATCGATAAGGCATTTATCGGGATAACTGGAAAGCATATTTCTTTTATTAATAATTGGAGCGAGACAAGTATAAATTCTCCAAATCATCTAATACGAAAAATCGATGTAGACAGACTATTGACCCAGGCAAATAAGGTAAATATATCTTCCTCTAATGAAATAGTCCATACACTCATAAAACAGTTTGTAATAGATGATGAAAAGGGTATTATAGACCCTATAGGATTATCGGCCAGAAAACTTGCTGTAGAGCTATTAGCGGTTTATGGATCGTCTTCACAGATAAGCAATATTATAAACAGCATAAAGAATTCAAAAATAGAGGTACAGGATATTATATTGGAAGCCCTGGCTTCCAGTGAAGCTGTTTTGACACCTGAGGAAAAGGAAAGTGGCGTTATACTTCTTGATATTGGCGGGGGAACCACAGATGTTGCATTATATAAGGATAAAAAAATGATCTTTACATACTGTCTGCCTGTTGGCGGGAATCTGATAACTAATGATATTTCGATTGGATTAAATATAACATTTCCAAAAGCTGAAGATATCAAAAAGAAATATGCGAATGTGGATTATAATTTTTATGAAAATTTAAACAAGGTCAATATGGAGGAGATAAAGATCAACCACAGTAAGACTACCTTGAATATTAGATTATATAATATTGTAAATTCAAGAGCCCGCGAGATGATGATGCTGATAAAAGAAAAAATTGAAGAATATGGTTTCATGCATTCTGCACCATGCGGAGTTGTCATTACTGGAGGAACATCCCAGCTGAAGGGACTAAAGGCTCTTACTTCTTCGATCTTTGATCTACCTGTCCGTCTTGGTCTTCCGTATGAAGTCGAAGGACCGGCTGAAGTCATAAATAATCCTATTTATTCTACTGTTGTGGGACTTTTGAAGTATGCTTATCAGCTGGAAAATTTTACTGAATTAGAGAAACATGATGAAGGTATCGAAAGTGGTGGATTCTTGGATAGATTTAGAAGTTTTATTTCAAAAATTTTAAAAAATTAATACAGGGGGTATTAAAGTGACTTTGGATTTTGATAAAAGCTATTATGCCGTCATAAAAGTATTAGGTGTCGGAGGAGGCGGTAGCAATGCAATAAACAGGATGATGGAGGACAATCTGACAGGATGTGAATTTATTGCCATCAATACTGATGCACAGGCTTTGATGATGTCCAATGCAGACCGTAAAGTATTGATCGGTGAGACAGGACTTGGTGCCGGGTCAAATCCAGAAGCCGGAAAAATAGCTGCAGAGAAGTCTCTTGATGAGATAAAGGAAACGGTCAAAGACGCAGACATGGTGTTTATTGCCCTCGGAGAAGGTGGAGGAACTGGTACCGGAGCTGCCCCTGTAATAGCTAAAGCGGCCAGGGAGTCGGGATGTCTTACTGTTGCTGTTGTCACAAAACCATTTGCCTTTGAAGGACGAAAAAGGATGGCGCAGGCAGAGGAAGGTATAAAAATTATAAGACCCCTGGTAGATACTCTTATAATCATACCGAATGATAAGCTGCTTGAAATAGCTGATGATAATACTACTCTTCTCAATGCATTTAAACTGGCTGATAATGTTTTAAAAGCCGGGGTCAGGGGAGTAACAGACTTAATAACTTTACCTGGTCTTATAAATCTTGATTTTGCAGATGTTAAATCAATAATAAAAGGTGCAGGAAATGCGCTACTTGGTGAGGGGATTGCTTCAGGAGACAATAGAGCCATAAAAGCAGCTCAAAATGCAATAAATAGCCCCTTGATAGAAGAATCGATCGATGGGGCCACAGGAATACTCTTGAACATTTCCGGTGGTCCAGACTTGAAATTATTTGAAATAAATGAAGCAGCTGAAATAATCAGAAATGCCTCCAGTCCGGATGCAAATATTATCTTTGGTTCAGTAATAGATGAAGCGATGAATGATAAAATCAAGGTAACGATAATCGCAACTGGTTTTTCATCTACAAAAGATAGAGTCTCACGCTCCAGCAAAGAAGAAAAAACTGAAGAAAAAACAGATATCAATAAAAAACTTGATATATTTGAAAAAGAGATATTGGAAGATAAAGATGAGACTAAGCTAGATAGATTCCCGGATGATGACTTTGGATCAATGGATGACGATTACCTTGATGTCCCTACTTTTCTAAGGAAAGATAAAAAATAAAACTTACTGTTTATGTTAAATATTGAGAAGATATTAGTTGGAGGGATAAATATCTTCAGCCACCCTGTCTGCGATCAAAATAATTTATTTTGTGGTTTTACTACAAGGGATGGGGGATCCAGCCGCAAACCTTTTGATTCGCTTAATCTTGCATATCATGTAGGTGATGATGATAAATCGGTTTGTAAAAACCGGCAGCTTATAATTAATAAGTTACTGGGCCCGGGACCTGAATACATCTATTCTGCACTCCAGGTCCATGGAGATAATGTTCTTTATGTGGATAGGTATACTGGACACAAAGATGGAAATATACCTATTGAAGCTGACAGCCTGATAACAAATAAGAGCAATGTGCCTATCATGGTATTAGGTGCTGATTGTAATTTGATCATCATAATAGATATGAAAGAAAAAGCTATAGGCGTTGTGCATGCAGGTTGGAAGGGTACGTTTAATGGAGTGCTGGGAAAAACGCTGTTTGAATTTAAAAAACACTTTAATTCATCTCCTGAAAACATTCTTGTCTTTTTTGGGCCAAGTATAAGGAAATGCTGCTATAAGGTAGGCAGTATGCTTATAGATAGCTTCAGGGGAAAATTTTGTGGAGAGGATTATTATTATAAAAGCGGTAAAGATTTTTTCCTAGATATTATTAAGTTAAACTTGATTCACTTAAAAGATTTTGGTATACAGAAAGATAATATCGTCGACATCAGGCAGTGTACCAGTTGCAGTAATGGATTTTTCTCCTATAGAAGGGAGAAAGATACTGGACGCCAGGCAGCGATCGCAATGATCCATTGATATATAATGGCCCAGGGGCATGGAAATAAATATGATTACAATGAATTTTTTAACTAAAGAAAAAGAAAATGAGAACTTTTTAAAGTACAGGAAAAACATTTCCTCCCTTAAGAAGGACATAGAAGATACATGCAGGAATTCTGGGAGGAGTCCGGAAGACATAACCATAATAGCCGCAACTAAATATGTTGGTCCTGAAGGGGTCGCCCTAGTGTATAGATTAGGAATAAATGATTTTGGTGAAAACAGATCCGATGAGTTAACAAATAAGAAAAAAGCCATATCCGGGGATTCGAGGTGGCACTTTATAGGGCATCTGCAGACCAGGAAAGCAAAAATAGTAGTTCCGCTTGTTAAATATATTCATTCCATTGACAGCCTTAAAACACTGGAAAAAGTTGGAAAAGAAGCCAAAAAAATAAATAAGATACAAAAGGTCCTGATAGAAGTAAATATTTCCGGAGAACAGACTAAATATGGATTGGACATGAATCAGGTGGGCTCTTTTATCAGTGATTCGCTAGAGATCAAAAATATCGAGATAAAAGGTTTTATGACGATGGCGCCATATACTGATGATATTAAGCATGTAAGAAAGATATTCAGGAACCTGAGACTTTTAAAGGAAGAGATGTCCCGCTCTTTTACCGGACTGGACTTATCAGAATTATCAATGGGGATGAGTAATGATTTTCAAGTAGCGATCGAAGAGGGAGCCACGATGATAAGAGTAGGCTCAAACATTTTCAAATAGGTCAATAAATTTTGGGAGGATAAATGAGTGGATTTTTTAAAAAGACTTTGTCTTTTTTCGGGCTGGCAGACGAAGAAGAAATCGAGATGGAGACTGAGACTGGAAATATTTTGCCTGATAGAAAAAATATGGGTGAAATAAGGCAGAGAAATATAGAGTCCGGGGCTCCAAAGAGGACCTCAAGAAAAAAAGTCTCTCTCATAAATAGCGTAAGGGAAGGCAGGAAGGCAAAGGTATTTATTGCAGAACCAAAAGAATTTGACGAGATACAGGGAATTGCTGATAATTTCAAAAATGATATTCCCATAATCGTTAATCTACAGCGGGTGGATCAGGATATTTCTAAGAGAATAATAGATTTTTGTAGCGGTCTTACTTATGCTCTTGAAGGGGATATAAAAAAAGTTGCAGACAGGGTTTTCCTGATAACACCATCAAATGTTGAAGTCAATTCAAAGGAAAATGAATTCCTGAGCGAGGAAGGGTTTTTTAAGCCTTTTTAAGTAAAAGAAACTTATCGGAGAGGTATCGGTTTTGAAAAAGTATAGGATCATATTTATAGGATGCGGTAATATGGGCGAAGCTATCTTGAAGGGAATTATCACTTCAAGATATATGGAGAATAAAGATATAGCTTTTTATGAATTAGATAAAAATAGAATTGATTATATAGAGAAAACTTATGCTGTAGAAAGCGTAAAAAATATAGGTCAAGGTGTCCGTTTTTCAGAATATCTTCTTCTTGCTGTAAAACCACAGAATATTAAACAGGTACTGGCGGAGATAAGGAAGTATTTCGATAAGGATATTAATTCCTTGATAAGTATAGCTGCAGGTGTTTCTACTGGTTTTATTGAAAAAAACCTTGATTGTAAATGTTCTGTTATGAGGGTGATGCCAAATGCACCTGCACTTTTTAATAAAGGGATGGCTACAATAAGCAGTGGACAGTATTCCAGTGAAAAGGACCGGCAGTTTACCGCCGATCTTATGGATCAGGTCGGAGAGTGTATTATGATCGATGAGGAGCTTCAAAATATATCTACAGCAATAAACGGGAGCGGTCCGGCATATTTTTTCCTGTTCTGTAAATACATGATAGAGGCAGCGGTGAAGAATGGGATACCAGAAGATGATGCCAGGACGCTGGTGACCGAGACGATGATAGGTTCCGGTATTATGATGAGCAGATCCAGTCTTGAAATGGATAAACTTATTTCCAGGGTAGCCTCGCCAGGAGGAACCACCGAGAAAGCACTGCAAGTCTTTTCTGATAAATCCCTGGGAAACATAATATCCCGGGCAATTGGTAATGCTGCAAAAAGATCGGTTGAGCTGGAAGATGAACTTTAGGTAAATGATAATAATACAGGCAAGGGGACGGTAAATATTGGGGATTTTAGTAGAAATACTTATAATTATTTTAAGAGTATATACATATATTTTATTTCTAAGGATCATTCTTTCATGGTTTAGGATAATGCCCAGAGGAAGAATATGGGGCAGGGCCTATAAGTTTCTGGTCGATATAACTGAACCATTTTTACAATTATTCAGGAGGTTTATTCCCCTGGTAAGGATGGGTGGATCGCATTTAGATCTTTCTTATATTGGAGCAATTTTAGTGGTACAATTACTTGTAATACTTCTAAGATATGTAGTTTTTAGATATATATAGCAATAATATATGGTAATGAGGAGATTTATGGAGGTAGCGATGAATATTAATTCCGAAAACATACAAAAAAAAGAATTTCACATAGTTTTCAAGGGATATAAACCTGAAGAAGTAGATAAATTTTTGGACATGCTTTCAATTGAGTTTGAAAAGCTTCAAAAGAGGGTGGGAGAGCTTGAAGAAAATATGGACAGTATTAAATATGAGGGTGACAAGGAATCTGTAAAAATGAAGAGAGTAATACAGGAAGCTCTTGTATCTGCCCATAAAGTCGCTGAAGAAATAAAGCAAAAGGCAAAAACAGAAGCAGAAGAACTGGTAAACCAGAGAAGATTAGAAGAAGAGCAGGCCATTAGAAAGATCAGGACAGAAAAGGAAATGCTTCAGCAAAATATTGCCAGGCTCAAAGAAGATTATAATAGTTTCAAGGACCAAATATCAAAGTTTGCCGATGATTTCAAACAAAAGACTTTAAGTATCGGTGATATCCAGCTGAATGATACCTTAAAGAAAATCGACATTGCTTCTGAAAAAATAAGTATGAACGAAGTAGCTGACATTAGCGAAAAGGAAGATGAGTCCACACAGGATAACACAGCACCGGAAGAAGGGGAAACAAAAGATAGCTTCATGGATTATAAGGAAGAATACAGGCATGCAAAAAAAGAATCAATTGAAGAATCTGAAATACAGGAGGGCAATAGCAGTCAGCCGGCTACCCTATCAGATGATATTATCGAAAGAATGAATTACCAAGGTATTGGTAATATGGAAGAGGGTAAAGAGGATGACCTGGAAGAAATTGGCAGTCCCGATATTGAAAGGGAAAATGCTGCTAGTGAAGATAATAATGAAGAAGGTGAAAAAAAGGCAAGGAAAAAGATCGATATAGCAAATCCTGATATAATCAATGATTTTTTCAAAACCGATGAAGACTGATAATAATAAATTATACATAAGACCAGGTGCGGCGGAAACAAGAGTTGAAGGAATATATCAGGATAGAATAAAAATAAGGATAAAAGCACCTCCTGAAAAGGGGAGAGCGAACAAAGAACTTATCAAATTTATTGCAGGGATTCTTTCGATACCAAAAAGCAGGGTCTCAATTACTTCAGGGAAAACATCAAATTATAAAGAAATACAAATTAATCCAAATCATAATAAAGACTATTATGACATTCTTCTAAACTACTCAAAAAAATAACCTATAATTACTGTAATTGTTGTAATATCATCCGGTAAATAATATAAATCATCCTTTATTGTAATGAAATCTATAAATTATCGGTATACAGCAATACCTTAACCTGATAAAAACCTAAAAAAGCTATTGTTTCCCTATTGACAATATAATATAATAGTTTTATTATAAATATATCAAAATTATCTAAAACATGAATAATATTATTAAAGTAACCACAATAAGCATGTATTTACTGAAATATTTTTTAACTGTATATAATTTATAATAATATATTATAGTAAATGGGAATAATACTTTATATCGGAAAAAATAAAGAAATTACTGATAATATAGCTGAAATCACTTTAAAAAATCATGAAGTAGCAATATTAAACTGTAATTCTCATTATAAGCACTATATAGAGGAATATATGCCTGATTATATTATATTATCAGCAGACACAGATAATTATAGTGAGATATCAAGGTATATTGCTGAAAAAAACAGCATAAAGCTAATAATAACTGAAAAGGATAAACTTGATATCGATCAATCCGGCAATGCCCTTCAAATAAGCGAACCGACATCATCAGGTCAAATAAAGGAGATTCTCAATATAATCGACAAGATCGATCAAATCGAACCTGACAATAACAGAAAATGTAAATATGCAAAGCAAGAAGTACTTTCTTTCTATTCGATCCAGGGCGGGGTCGGGAAAACCTCTATAGCTTTTAATACTGCATGGTATTTAAGCAAAAGAAATATTGGAAGGATCTTACTAATAGACTTAAATTTCTGTGAGGGGCCCTCTGATATTTCAATTCGTCTTAAAGTGGACAGATTGGCCAATATGAGTTCATATATTAAAAATACTCTTAAGGGAGCGGGTAATATCCAGGATTCTATAACTAATCTAAATAATATAGATATTATGGTACCGCCTCTATCGCTACATCAAAGTGACGGATTCAATCTTGATATGTTGAACGATCTTATTTACTCAGCAAGAAACGATTATGATGTAATAATCGCTGATATACCATTTAGATATGATAATGTCTCATTAGAGATGTTGAATCTATCAACTAGCTCAGTAATAGTCTTATCACCCGATATCAGTCTTGCTCCAAGGGTCGTGGATTTTCAGAAGTTTTTACCGGAAAAACAAAAAAAAGTAGCAATCCTGAACAAAGTAGAAGAAGGGGACATACAAATAAAAAAAGACTATGAAAGCATTATCGGAATACCTGTTTGCGGGCAATTTGATTTTGTTCCAAAGAATAATAGGAAATCATTAAAAGATGGAAAATCAGTGATAGGACTTCCGGATATGCAGGCCGGTATAGGGCAGCTTGTGGATTACTTATTTTAATATGGAAGAAGAAAAAAAATTATACACCATAAAAGAAGTCTCGGAGCTGGTAGGGATAAGTGAATCCGAGATTATCAGGGTAGTAATGCTTAAAAAGTTACCTGCTATAAGAGTCGGTAAAGCTATAAGGATCAAAGAAGAGGACCTTGAGAATTTTTTAAATAGTTTTATAGGGGAGGAAAAATCCCAACAAGCGAGCAAGGAGCCTGTACTTTATACAGCAGAACAGGTGGCAAAGATCTTAAAGCTTTCAGTAGACAATATTTGGAATCTATTAAAAACAGGAAAACTTAAAGGGTTCAAGATCAGGGAAGGCAGAAGTTCATGGAGAGTGCCTGCGGATAGTCTGGAAGATTTCATAGAAAGCAGAACTAATAA
>JALHTA010000017.1 GCA_022865545.1 Actinomycetota bacterium
CAGGTGTGGGGCCCTCCATTGCATCAGGAAGCCATACATGCAGTGGAAATTGTGCAGATTTTCCCATAGCCCCGCAGAAAAGAAGGACCGTTATAGCAGTTATCATGGTTGGCGATATTGAACCAGCCTCAGCTGCTCCAAAAACACCGCCGAATGTAAGTGTTCCGGTTGTAGTAAATAAAAGCAGGATCCCTATGAGCATCCCTACATCCCCGACCCTTGTTACAAGGAAAGCTTTCTTTGAGGCATCACTTGCAGATTTTTTCTCATACCAGAAGCCGATCAATAGATAAGAACAAAGACCGACAAGCTCCCAGCATATAAACATCTGAAGGTAATTATGGGCAAGCACAAGCCCCAGCATTGATGCGCTGAAAAGCTGGAGTTCAACAAAGAACAGCCAGTAGCGCCTATCGCCATGCATATAGCCCATGGAATACAGGTGCACTAAAAAGCTTACTATAGTGACTACGACAAGCATCATGGCCGATAACCCATCTGCGAGCATACCCATAATTATTTTAATATTTCCTGTGACATACCAGACTTTCTCAATAGAGAACTCGCCACGGGTAAAAACAAGATATGCCCCGTAGAAAGAAAGGAACATGCAAATACCCAGGACCACTGTTGCGAACCTGGAGCTGAATTTTCCAAATCTGCCTCCAAGCAGCAGTGTCACAACAAACCCTATAATGGGCAGTAATGGTATAAACCATATAATATTAGTCAACTCTTACCTCTCTTTCAGAACAGGTCCGCATATATCTACCACTTCAAAATATTTATATTATCTATATCTACTGATTTTTTCTTCCTGTATATAGATAATATGATTGCCAATCCGACTCCGACTTCGGCTGCGGCTACGACGATCACAAAAACTGCAAACATCTGGCCGGTAATATCAGCATTATTTGAAAAACTTGAGAATGCTATAAGATTAATAAGTACAGCATTTAAAATAAGCTCAACAGACATCAGTATCTGTACCAGATGCCTTCTTGAAAGTACACCAAAGATACCAATACAAAAAAGAACTCCGGATACTATAAGAAAATGTATAAGTTTTAAATCAAGTCCCAATTGCCATTGCATAATATATCACCTAATAATACATAATATAATTATTACTTAGTTTTCTTTTTCTTCCCGGCAGCGGTATTATCGCCTATCTTCTTCTGCCCTTCATCTTCTGCTTCCTGTTTCCCCTTCATGGCAAGTACAACTGATCCTACCAATGCAGCAAGCAGGAGCACTGAAGCTACTTCAAAGGGAAGTGCATATTTTGAAAATAGTATACTCGAAAAATCTTTTATGGATACAATTACTATCCCGCTGGCATTGCCGTCCCCCCCGGGAATATTTGTTATATGAAATACTATAGCAAGAGCAGCAAAAAGCATTAGGGCCACTACCCCGGCAAATACTGTCTGTTTGCTGGAAATATTTGTATAATCACCTACTGCAGTCCTTGTAAGCATCAGTGCAAAAAGGATAAGCACTACGACTGCTCCCATATATACGAGTATTTGTACAGCGGCCAGGTACTGGGCCCTGAGCATTATGAAATAAACAGCCACACATAAAAGTGTTACTGCCAGGTAAAAAGCTGAATGTACAATGTTCTTTGCCGATATCACCATTATTGCAGAAAATATCAGCACCAGACTTACTATTAAAAATATTATAAAAGACAGAATCTCCTATACCTCCTCTTCCTTTACATTTTCTTCTATGGCTTCCGGGAAGACTTCAGCCATTGCAAGCGCCTCTTTGTCCCTGATAAAATAATCCCTTGTCTCTCCTACCCATTCATATTCCTGGGTCTGTTCGAGTGCATCGAAGGGACAGGTATCAATGCAGATCCTGCAGAATATACACATGGAATAGTTCACCTTGTATATTTCTGGTTGTTTTTCGTCTTCCTTCTTCTTTACTGTGATGCACTGCTGTGGACAATTTTTTGCACAGATACCGCAGGCCGAACACTTATATACCGGCCTGTCACCTAGCTCCTTCATCCTGAGCCTGATAAGCCCCTGTCCTCTTGGTGCTACCTCCATCTTATGATAGGGATACATCACTGTTACCGGCCTGGTAAAGAAAGCTTTTAATGTTGTTTTAAGACCTTTGATAAGCCCTATCAAACTTTTTCCTTCCTATATATTCTTACAGGTTTATCCATTATTACCCTCTTATATTATCTACTATAAGCACAATAGCTGCAGTTACAAATATATTTACAAGCGCCAGCGGAAGCAATACCTTCCATCCAAAATTCATAAACTGATCTATCCTGAGTCTGGGGAATGTGGATCTTATCCACATAGTTATAAAGATCAGCACATAAGTCTTAAAAAGGAAGAAAAGCGTTCCGTATACAGGATTTGTAAATGGAAGCCAGCCCCCCAAAAAGAGAAGCGCCGCAAGTGCACATATTATAAACAGGTTTACAAACTCAGCCAGAAAAAATGCAGCAAATCTGAAACCGCTATATTCGATATTAAATCCTGCAACTATCTCTGACTCGGCTTCAGGAATATCAAAAGGTGTATGATTGAGTTCAGCCAGAGCTGAAGTCATAAATATAAAGAAGGCAATAGCCTGGGGTACTATATAGTATATATTTTGCTGGGCCCTGACTATTTCTGTAAGGTTCATGCTCCCTGCCATTACCACCACGCCGATCGTTGAGAGGATCAGGGGTATTTCATAGGACATCATCTGTGCAGCACTCCTTAGTCCTCCAAGCAGTGCATATTTATTATTCGAGCCCCATCCGGCCATTACAAGAGATATAGTCGAGATGCCAAGTATGGCAAAGACAAAGATAAGTGATATCTCAATATTAGTGGCTACAATATTATCTGCAAAAGGAAGAAGGGCAAAAATTGTTAGCGAGGGAACAAAAACAATCACGGGCGCCCAAAGATATGGCCATTTATCTACATCTTTTGGGATTATATTTTCCTTACCCAGGAGTTTTAGTGCGTCAAATACTGTCTGGAAAATACCATGAGGTCCATGGTGCCTGGGACCCATCCTGTACTGCATATGCCCCATTACTTTC
>JALHTA010000167.1 GCA_022865545.1 Actinomycetota bacterium
ATAAGACTCTGAAAAGAATACTGATTCAAACATACCATCCCTGTCTTCGATAGTGCAGAAAAGCATTCTTTTATTATCCCTGGTATTTTCTATCCTCCTGTTTATGATGATCCCGGCGGTAAAGATATTTCTTGAAAATGCAGGCCCGGCAGAACTTACAATTCTAGAGAACAGATTACTTGATACTATTTTAAATTTTTCAAGCTCACTGGTGAAGTAATCAAGAGGAAAGGCACTCACGCAAAATCCGAGTACTATAGCTTCGATTTTAAGTTTATCTTCAAAGGTGAAGTCCTGCCGGACGGAAAGGGAAGACTTCAAGTATGGGTTTAAGGTTGGTTTGGCCTGTCTTGCGCCATAAGATTTAATCGTCCTAAGATAATAAAAAATAATAACGAGATCTCTCCGTTTAAGCTCTGTATAGTCGAATGCGCCTATTTTTATGAGATTTTCTATCGCGTTTTTAGTCAGTCTGCAGCTTTTAGCGGTCCTGTGGTAAAAATCAAGAAAATTCTTGAAAGATCCATTTTTTAATCTTTCATCTATAATGGCCCTGGAACCTGTAAGACCGAGATCCTTTACCGATACAAGAGGAATCCTTATGGATCTTCCGCTGTCTTCCACGGTAAAACCTTTCTGACTTTTATTTATGTCAGGAAGCTTTATGCCTATATCCAGTCTCCTGGCCTCTTCTATGTATTGCCCAAGGCCATAATATCCTGAATTGTTGGTAAGTATTGAAGCTATTAGCTCTGCGGGAAAATAAGCTTTAATAAAAGATATTTTATAAGAGATCTCGCTATATGCAGCTGCATGGGCCTTTACAAAACCATAGCTTGCAAATTTGGATATCAGTTCAAATATTGATGTAGATGTATCAATGGAATAACCTCTTTTAAGTGATCCGCTTAAAAATCTTGATCTTTGTTTTTCCATCTCCGAAGAAGATAGCCCTGTAATAGCTTTTCTCAAAGTGTCTGCCTCGCTTAGAGAATAACCTGCGATCTTTAACGCTATCTGCATTATCTGCTCCTGATAAAGGATGATACCATAAGTATCTTTGAGTATGGGCTCAAGGTTCTTGTGTAAATATATTGTTTTTTCTCTTCCAAACTTTCTTTCTATAAAGTTTTTGACCATCCCTGACTGCTGAGGGCCTGGACGGTAAAGTGAGATAAGCAGGGTTATATCATTAAGGGAGGAAGGCTTTACCTTCCTTGCCAGAGCCCTTATTCCGGAGCTTTCAAGCTGGAATATACATAATGTGTTTCCAGTCATCATAATATCAAATACCTTAGGATCATCATATCTTATATTGGATAGATCAAGATCAATGCCTCTTTGTCTTTTCAGGATGGAGGAAACATCGCTTATCAGGCTCAGGCTGAGGGAGCTTATAAGGTCCATTTTTAGTAGTCCCAGAGCTTTTATGCTATCCATATCATACTGACTCATGGTCTCTCCTGTTTCAGAAAGAGTCATAGGGACCTTTTCGGCCAGAAGCCCGTCACAGATTATAAATGCTGAAGGGTGCATTGAAAGATGTCTTGTATTATTTTCGATCTTTTTCGCAATAGAAAATGCCTCAAGGTATAATTGATTTTTTGAAGCAATAGGGGATAAGTTGGTGACCCCGTGAGTATGCCCTTTCCTGGAAGGGAAGCGTTTGAGCCCTTTGGCTGTTTTGATGACCTGGTCGATATCGTCTTTGCCCAGGCCCATTATCCTTCCGGCCTCCCTCAGGGCTGCTCTTGGCTTGAGGGTCGAGAATGTACATACCCTTGATACACTGTTCCGGCCGTATTTAGATAATAAATATTCCCGTACTTCATTTCTTCTCTTACTGCAAATATCTATATCTATATCGGGAGGCTCCCTTCTTTCATAATTAAGAAATCTCTCAAAATAGAGATCATGTTTTACAGGATCAATATTTGATATTCCCAATAAATATGAGACAAGACTTCCCGCAGCAGAACCCTTGCCACAGATAGGGATCTTTTTCTTGCGGGTAAATCTTGCCATATCGGCAATTATTAAAAAATAGTCGCTGAAGCCTGTCTTTTTTATTACAGAGAGCTCCTTCTCCAGCCTTTTATATGGTTCAGGGGGAGGAGAGCTGCCGTATCTCCATATGAGCCCTTTCAGGCAAAGTTTTTTTAAACAGTTATCAGCGGTCTCTTTTTCAGGGAGAACAAAGCGCGGAAATACAGTCTTATCCAATTCCAGGACCAGATTGCATTTTCTGGATATGGCCCGGGTATTAAAAACTGCCTGCGGAATATCTTTGAACAGTCTTTCCATTTCAAGACAAGACTTCAAATAATGTTCCCTGTTTCTTACAGGTCTGGTCACAGGGTCACTTTTTAGACTTAATGATTTTATCTTATAAAGATATTTGTATGATTCAAAGTCATCTGATTTTAGATAATGGACATTATTAGTGGCTACAATGGAAAAATTATTCTTAAGGGCAAAGTTTATCAATATTTCTGAAAGCGAAGAACGGGATGCTGGTATTCTGGATAATGGATATCTCTGTATCTCTATATAAAAATCACCTTCAAAAATATCGAGATATTTACTCACCCTTTCTCTTGCCTTATTTTCATATCCTTTACCCAGGAGAAAAGAGAGCTCACCGCTGACGCAAGCGCTTAATCCGATGAGTCCTTTCGATTTTTTAATAAGATATTGCTCGTCTACTGCAGGGACGGGAAAAGTGCCTTTCTGCAGGTGGGACCTGCTTACTATCTGGCACAGGTTTTGATAGCCGCATTCATCCTTTGCCAATAATATAAGATGAAATATCTGGCTGCCCACGGACAGGCCTATCTCGCAACCGATAATGGGCCTTATGTTTCTGGATATGGCCTTCCTGTAGAATTCTATTGCTCCGCTCATGATGTATTTATCAGTAAGTGCGACAGATCCCATATTGGATCTGGAAGCAGCCCCTAAAAGATCATCTATCTTTATGGTCGATTCCATAATACTGTATTCACTGTGGACATGCAGATGAGAAAAAAGGGTCACAGAAATCCTTTCATAGCCTGGGAGCCTGTCCGAGAACTGGATCCTAATATTTTACAAAATATATATTCCAAATGATCATAATGAACTCACACCTACCATAAGAAGATATGAGTTTATGTAATTATATCGAACAAATGTTCGCTTTGCAATAAGCTTTCAGATACTTTTTTAGTAGGCAACGGATAGTCTTTTGAGTACTTTTTAGTAATAGGGTAATTATTGGAAAGAGAAATTTTTTTAAGTATGCTATTAGGTACTCTTAATTACTCCTGTTGTATAGTAAAATAATATAAGGCAGACCCTTAAAGGACGCAAGGGCCTGCCGCCTTAAATGTGTTCCCATATTAAATCATGGCAAATCTTTCTATAGGTAATTTCCTATTGATTTTTTTAAAAATATCTCTATAATGCTTAAACTTGGTTAGTACTTTTAAAAAAGTATTAATAAATTTATTAAATTTTTATGATTTATAACTTAAAAAAAGGTAAAAATGACAAATAGATACAATATGGTTATTAATATATTATTCTGGGTTCTCGTCTCAGTTTTAATATCTTTTGCAGTGATTATTGTACTTTCTCAGAATGATCACATTGATTCTTTTCTGGTAAAGACAGAGACTGAAATAGTAGTAGAAAAGGAACCTGTGTATATAAACAATGTCAAAGAAATAGGGAAAGAGACTGAGTGGTTTTATTTTGTTGCAACTGGCTATAGTGCAAATGACCCTCTGCAAGGTACCAATAATATAACAGCTACAGGCAAAGAGATCAAAAAAGGCATGATAGCTGTAGATTCAAAGATCATAC
Source organism: Actinomycetota bacterium (assembly GCA_022865545.1). Lineage (GTDB taxonomy): Bacteria > Actinomycetota > Humimicrobiia > Humimicrobiales > Humimicrobiaceae > M55B120. The sequence continues at coordinate 3,847 of JALHTA010000167.1, forward strand.
CTCTGGGGACGAGAATCGAGATAAAAGATCTCGGCGTATTTGTTGCTGAGGATACCGGAGGCAAGATCAAGGGAAACAGGATAGACATATATTTTGAGACAAAGGAAGAAGCAAAAGAATTCGGACGTCAGACAATATGGGTCAGGGTATTGGGAAACAGCATTGAACTCGTCGAAGCTCTTCACGGTTTAAATTGAAGAATCAGCAGCTACCTGCTTTAATCTTTCAAATATATTTAAAGCATCCTGGTTTTTGATCTTGCTGATTTGAAACCCCATTTCCGCAAAATAATAGACCTCTATCGATCTTATTGTCCTGAGTTTATGAATCAAAATAATTATATAAGATAGTAATTGATAAAAAAGGAAATTCTTTTAAAATATACTAATTAGCCGAA
>JALHTA010000168.1 GCA_022865545.1 Actinomycetota bacterium
ACAAATATGGGATTGAATGGGAAGATCTATTTTAAATCATTATATAAGGAGATGGATAGATGGAACAAAATGGTAATTTTCTAAAAAAAGAGATTTTGATGGCTTTAAGTAAAAGAATTTCAATATATAATGGAAAACTTAGCATTGAAGCCAATGAATGGCTTGTTCCTATCAAAGAAGATTATCCTGCACTAGAAGAAGAGTATTTAAGGTTAAAACCGGAGAAAGACCTGGTATACAGTGGTGTTTCTTCAAATCTTGAACCAGTTCGTACAAGGTGGCTGGGGAGAGAGGATTCGAACTTTAATATATATATTAGATAATTAATATATATAAGTATTAATACAAGTGTATTGGTGTCCCACTGTTTACTGAATTGGAACCAGATATTAAATGAATTGACCATCCTTAATAAATTATTCATAGACAGTGGACAAAGTTAACATCAAATTATAGGTTCAAATGAGGATATATCTATATCACAATGATATCTAAGCGTACAAACCATTCAAGATGTATATTTTATTTTTAAACTACTATTATCAAGATTATAAATCCAATTATCTGAAGACCCGTCATTATCTGTGATGGGTCCTGAAAAATGAATCCTGATTTGGAACCTCGGTTTATTTTCATCTATAGCTTTCTGTATTTCATTTAGCAATATTTCGTTGTAGCAAATAATATCCCAATTACCAGAAGTTGTTGGATATCCTTCTATTACTGTTCCTCCACCCGTTAGAATCATGCGATTAACAGTATCAATTGGATTTGGACCCCAGTAGATGGAGTTTATCCAGAATTTATTATAAAAAGACACATCCCCATTATACCAACCATCCAGATTTAAGATTGCCTCATCTATATTTATATCTGAAAGCATGCTGATATCAAAACTTATAAAACCCATTGTAGGCTTATTTAAAGAATTATCACCAGCGGTAGCAATAGGACCTGCACTTACACCAGTTTCTGCAAATATGGTGCCACTCTCGTTTCCAACTATTGGTACGGCAAGTTCATGTTCGATTTCCTGAGGTTCTCCATTACCATTATCTTGATTGATATTCTCCCCATTTCCATCACCGTCGCATCCCCAACTGAGGTCCAGGGTCCGGTTAACTGTACCTTCTGAACTTGTAGCTGTAGCTGTCAAAGTATAAGTTTCCCCCCTCTTTAAGTTTACCTGAACCATGCCCCCACCAAAAGCTCCATCACTATCATCTTTACTCCATGTTAACTTTGGATAGGGATTACCATACATCTCAGAAGCTATCCGGTAATAACACACATCATCTGCAGCCGAATACAGAGGTCCTTCATGGATATAAATTGATAATTCAGGTGGTTCGGGATCTCCTTCCAGTACTTCTCCTTCTTGCATTTCCTCTTCACTGTCTTCACCCTCCTTACCGGTTTCCTCTCCGTCTTCGGTAGCCTTTTCTTCTGATTCTTCATTGACTTCTTCTGATACCTCTTCTTCACATCCCCAGGAGAGGTTCATGGATGCTGTAGAGCTGCCTTCAGTATTTGTTGCAGTGGCTTCAAGGGTATAGGTATCACTGCTGTCATTTAATACTACCTTGACTTTTTCTGTAGCAAGTAAGCTTACATTGTCATCTTGGTTAAACTCTATATCTGGTTGGGGGTTGCCAGTTATAATGGCTTCTATCTCATATGAACATGTGCTATCTTTTTCGGAGAATATAGGCCCATCAGATATTTCTAGCTTTAAGGTTGGGGCCTCATCCTCTTCGGCTCCAGCCTGATTGCATAAGGCTGCTGTTCCTAATAAGCATATAAGGGTTACTATAGAGATGAGTATATAGAGTTTATTCTTCTTCACGCTATCCTCCAATTGTTGTTAGAGTTATAAATGAATTACAAGTATAAGATATTATTTATACAATTATAATAATTATAACCTTAAAGGAGTATTAGAGGGAAGAAGAATATATTTTTATATAATTGTGCTTATGGGTTTATGGTGGGCCTAATTAGTCTAAGTTCGAACCAGATATTAAAAGAATTATCTGATATTTCTAAGTTATGTTGCCACAGTAGACGAAGTTCAATCCAGGATTATTGAGTTAGGTGAAGATATCTTTATACCAGAGTTGAGTTTTTCAATTAAATAATAATTATTTACTTCACTTTTTGTTTCTTTTTTTATTTGATATATATCAATATTTATTGCATACTAAAGTTAATACCTCCTATTTTAAAGCCAGCCAATCAAATCAATTATATTACTAGTGGACAAAATATTTTTCATTTCATTCGATTCAATTTCATATGTTTTTATCTGGTAATTTTCTATAAAATTAAAATTTTCATCATAATCCAAAGAAAGAAGAGCAAGGAATTCTCCATCAGGTGAGAACACCGGGGCTAAACCTTCAATTTGACAATTTAAAGTATCGATATTTTCTAAATTATTAAGATTCAATATATAAATATTTCCACTTTTATTGTGTTCTGCTATGGTGCCGTATCTACTAACACCAACATAAGTAACTTTTTTATCCAAACCTGATAAATCTAAAACCGAAGGTTGTTGCTCTCGTAAACTACTATCATTAGTTATTTTTGTTAACTTTCCTCCTTTATGGTCAAAAGCCCAAATATCTCCATCTTCTTCAAAATCACCTAGTACCTGGAATATAGTCAAACCTGAATCTTTAAAAATATCAAAATTGTCAAAACTGGATATACTCTCAGCTTCAACTCCTTTAAATTGATTTATATTTAATATTTCCTCAAGTTGTCCACTTTCAATATCGATCAAATTTAAACTCTCATTAAGGGTATAATAATCTAAAACTTCACCCTGTTCGATTTTTGGATAATAAGGATGGGCGGCAGCTATAATTTTAGTATCATCTGAGCTAAATAAAACGGGGTAAAGAAACACATCATTTTCCAACAATTGTCCTTCAAGGTCTAAATTTATCTTTTCTTTTATCCCAGTATTTATATCTATTACATAAATTCCCCCATCTCCAAAGCTATCTTTGTAAGGATTAGTGATGGTTTCATAAGCAATTTTATCGCTACTGTTAGACCATATGGGTTCCCTATATATCGATTCAAGCATTTCTTCACCTTCAGAAAAATCAAATTCTATTAGATTTATTAGGTTACCTGTTCCTATATCGATGTAACATAGAGCACTATAAACTCCTCTGGCATCATCTGATTTTCCACATAATATTTTTGTTTTATCTGGTGATATACTATAAACAGAGGTTAAGCCATATTTATCGGCAATATCGCTATAGATTAATTTTCTTTCTGTGTCATCCGTGCTGATAGAATAAATATTTGCTACCCTATGTTCAAAATGTGTTGAGTTTTCGTCAATACCGATTTCAAAGTATATTATTTCGTTTTCTTTTATAACTTCTTTTATTTCAACACTTTCTTCAGCTGAATTATCTGATTCATTTTGTTCATCAACTTTTATACCTTCATCAGATTCTTCAATTTTATTTAGAACTAATCTATCAATAATTTGACACGATATTAATACTGAAATTAATATAGCTAAAAAAATCATCAATGTAATGAATATATGTTTATTAATCTTCATATTTTTATGACTTTCTTTGTATTTCCAGATTTTAATGAAATATGATAATCATCTTTTTTAATGTCTTGTATTTAAACATTTTAATCTACAAGCTAAAAAATTCTAAAACTCATTATATACCTATATATATTCGATTATTTATTTCTTTTTTTAAGGTAATAATGTTTAGAGTAAATAGTATGATTTACTAGCTGGCCCGGGTTACAAAATTTCGAACCATTTTGTGTGTCCAGCTTAGGCTGGTATGTTCAGCAGGAGACAGTCCTGTCAGGGTAAAAGCCAGAAGCCCTGTAGCTAGGATAGCAGGGAGGAGGGTAACCAAATCTCTTAAAGCCTACCCGCAAAGTCACCTTAAAGGGTGATGAGCAAGTTACCGGGCCGCAGGCGTAAGTAAACGCATAGGTGGCCCCGTAACCTATAAAACTCTGGAAGCCGAGCCTGCAATTTGGGGGCGAAGGCAGCATAGGCAAACTAAGCTGGTAAGCGTTTGTCCTATTCCAGCGGGGTGATAGCGACAGCATGGTAACAAGGACATACTAAGTAACTGGAGAAGCCCTACTTATCCCGGCAAGAAATTACTGGAGAAGATAAGCCCTATAACCAGTAACCGCTGGGAAGTGGGCTTGTGATAAGAGGGTGGCGGATGGGCTTGTAGTAGCGATGAAACGGGGTAATGCCCGTAGAGCAAAGAAGCCCTATTGTTGGCAA
>JALHTA010000169.1 GCA_022865545.1 Actinomycetota bacterium
ATTCACGTCATCCCAACTATTTAGGTGAAGTATCGTTCTGGTGGGGTCTTTGGCTGATGCAGATGTTTGTTGCACCACATGCATGGGCAACAGTAGCCGGACCAATACTTATTACACTTCTGTTTATTTTTGTAAGCATACCAATGATGGAAAAACATATTCTGTCCTCAAAACCCGCCTACAGACGCTACCAAAAACAGGTATCCGTGTTAAAATTAATGCCCAGAAAGAGGGAGGTAAAACTACCTGATCGAGTTTAGGCTCCGGCAAGATCTTGATGACTTGACTCTTCTAATTATTTCATTATTTATTTCTTTTATTTACTGTCTTTACCTGAAGGATTTATAGTATAAACACCTGCTGTACATTTCTTCAAACTTATCCAGGGTTTTTTCAAAATCATGCTGCTTGATCAGCAGTTCACTCTTTAGTCCCATCTCCATTCTTATTTTTTTATTATTGATTAACCGCAGGATTTTATCACCCGCATCTTTGGCATTCCCTTGCTCAAAGTGGTAACCGTTGAGTCCATCTTGTACAAGTTCTGGTATTGCCATAGAATGTGCCGCTACAACAGTAAGTCCTGCAGCCATTGCCTCCATTATGGAAATGCCCTGAAGTTCTACGTCGCTGGCACTTATAAAAATATCACTTTCACCATATAATTCTAATAGATCGTCTTCTTCAACCCTACCAGTAAAGATTGTATTATTGTCCATACCTTTTTTACGTGATAGTCTCTTTAGATTTTCTTCCTCCTTCCCTTTTCCAACTATTATGAATTGAAAGTCCAATTTTATTTTGTCTTTTATTAGTGAAATTGCATTTATGAGCCGATCGATTCTTTTTTCACTATCCAGCCTGCTTACTGAAAGGATTATAAGCTTGCCTGTATCGATTCCATGCTTTAAAAAAAACAGACTTTTAGTATTTTTTAAAATTGTATCATCTTTTTTATTCCTGATTATTTTAAATTTTTTTAAGTCCACTCCATTTGATATGACAACGACATTTTTTTTAAAACCTGCTTTTCTTAAAATTTCTTTAGCAAAATTACTTGGTACTGTGACATTGTTTATTTTATTAAAAACATTCAAAAAATATCCCCACAAAATCTTTTCAACAATAATATATATAAAAGAATTCTTTTTTATTTTTAAATTTGGTATCCAGTTATAAGGGGTAAAGTGATTTGTAGCAATTATATTAATGTTTTTTCTCCGGGCTTCAGATAATGCAGCCCGGGAAACAAATAAGTGATCTTCAAGGTGGACAATATCTGGTTTAAATTCCCTGAATATCTTTTTTATTGATATACCGACAAAGATTGAAAATCTAAAATCCCTGTAAAAAGGAACTGCAAGAGAATTTATTCTATAAATTTTTACTGTTTCTTCTATATTTTCGGTTATTGCTTTATTTGTACCAGGACATATAACTGTTACACTGTGGCCCCTTTTGCGAGCCCTGAAGCAATCCTCATTGTCGATATTCCTGAACCAGTGATCTGAGGCGGGTAGCTTTCAAGTGCGAATAAAATATTTAAATTATTCTTCATATTTCTTAAATAGCCCTTTTGAGTATTTTTGTATTATAAAGTAAATAACAAGTGCAAAAATAAAGAAAAATATTCCAACAATAGTGCTGTAACCAAGATATCTGGCTATTGTCTCTCTCGCTTCGCCAAAATAATAACCGAGCATCATAAGAATTAATGTTTTCGGTAATGCTGCAAAGAAATTAAATAATATATATTTTTTAAAATCAATTTTAAATATCCCTGCAGCAATAAGGATAGGAAAACCAACAGCATGTGTAATTTTGGCTGTAAACAATATTTTCCCCTGATGTGTTTTGAATTTATTTTTGAGTCTTTCTAACTTTCTAAATCTTTCATGAGTTAAGCCAATAAACCGCCCCCACCGATCGATTATTTTTTCTTTCCCCAGATAGCCGACAAAATACCACATTATATCTGCCAGCAAGTCAGCAATGACTA
>JALHTA010000170.1 GCA_022865545.1 Actinomycetota bacterium
CACTAGTCAATAATTGGAATAGCCTTATTAGTACAATAGTTTTTAGCATATCTGCACTGATTTTAAATTATATATTATACAGGTCAAAACTAATTCCCCGGTGGCTGGCAATTTGGGGTCTTGTTGGAGCTATATTGCATATAATAGGAGGCACATTGGGTATGTTCGATGTCGTTGCCGAATCTTCCACTTTAGGGATGGTTTTTGTTATTCCACTAGCGCTAGAAGAAATGGTTTTTGCAGTATGGCTTATAGTTAAAGGATTCAACTTATCTGCAATAAAATCCTTGTCTGCTAAAACTGGACGAGAATAGGTGAGATAAGGCAGTCTAAAATAATAAGGAAACCCAAATGAAAGCAATTATCTGGACAAGATATGGACCACCGGATGTCCTTCAACTTAGAGAAGTAAGAAAACCTATCCCAACAGACAATCAAGTAAGGATAAAAATACATTCTGCTACAGTTACAGCTGGAGATTGTGAGACAAGGGGTTTAAAACTACCTTTCTATATTTCCTTACCTATGCGTTTATTCTTTGGTCCAGTAAGACCAAAAAGGGTAAATATATTGGGACAGGAGTTAGCCGGAGAGATCGAATCAGTTGGTAAAGCTGTAAGTAAGTTTAAAAAGGGTGATAAGGTCTTTGCAAATACCGGTTTCGGTATGGGAGCTTATTCTGAATATATATGCCTGCCCGAAAAACCTCAAGAGATGAGCGGAATAGTATTGGAAATGCCTTTAAATATTTCCTATGAGGAAGCTGCTGCAGTACCTTTAGGAGGTCTTGAGGCATTACATTTTATCAGGAAGGCTAATATCCAGAAAGGACAAGAAATCCTAATAAATGGTGCAGGTGGAAGTATAGGTACATACGCAGTGCAGCTTGCTAAATACTTTGGAGCCGAAGTTACGGCAGTTGACAGTACGGGAAAATTGGATATGCTGAGGTCGATCGGCGCAGATTATACCCTTGACTATACTAAAAAAGATTTCACTCAAAGTGGTAAATCATATGATATTATTTTTGATGTGATTGGTAAGAGCCCCTTTTCAGGCACTATGAGATCTCTAAAACCGAATGGACTCTATCTTATAGCCAATGCCGGGCCTTTAAGGATGATACGTGGAGCATTAGCTTCAATGAAGAGTAACAAGAAAGTAATATTTGGAGCTGCAAACCCTAAAATTGAAGACCTGATGTTTCTTAAGGACCTTATTGAAGCAGGAAAGATAAAAGCAGTCATTGATAGAAAGTATCCTTTTGAGCAGATTGTTGAGGCTCATAGATATGTCGAAAAAGGGAATAAGAAAGGAAATGTCGTCATAGCCGTACAACATAATAACGAGATCTGAGGAAAAGCTGTTCCTTATTCTTTGATATAGAAGCTCAATTTCTAATTATACCCCAATTCCGGTATAAAAATATCCTCACTAGAGGTCATTATTGCGGTTCTAACATTGCGTACGGTGGCCAGCCAACTTTTAGTAAAGAATAACCAAAATTCACTATAAAAATTTGTTCTTAACCAGAAGGATATATTAGGAAAGTATGTTTATTCCAAAAGTTATAAATTTTGATGCATTACCATACCTTTTTAATTGACTTTTTAAATAAGTTTCTCCCTCTTTATTTATCTTTTCAGCTTTTACACTCACAATTTTATTGAATATTTGATCCATTTCGTTTTTTAAATTTTTAATAATTATTAATATTTTTATCATTTTCTTTCTCTCTTTCTTTTAAATTAAGATCTTATCTAATTATTAATAATATCCCTGAAATAAAAAAACCGGCTTTCTTAGCCGGTTACGCTACTAGCTCCACCTTTCCCAAGCGTCCAATTATAGGAAAAACTTCAAAGCTTCTAATTACTTAAAAATTTAATTATACTATTTAATTGTTTTAATATTTTATATAATTATTTTATAAATGTCAATAATGTAATATATATAATATATTATTATATATATTTATCATAAAGTCTATATAATGGTATAAAAATATACTCATTTGAACCAATAATCCTGGTTTGAACGTTGTCTACTATCCCCAGCCAAAGTAGACATTTATTTCCCCTGATTATTAAAAATTCTTTTAAACTAGTTAGTTCTTTAATGTAGGGTCGAGAACTGGCCTCTTTACTCCTCAGAAATTACTCTGATTCATAGCTACTACAAGCCCCTCCGCCACCCTCTCATCTTAAACCCACTTCCCAGCGTTTACTGGTTATAGGGCTTATCTTCTCCAGCAATTTCTTGCCGGGATAAGTAGGGCTTCTCCAGTTGCTTAGTATGTCCTTGCTACCATGCTGTCGCTATCACCCCGCTGGAATAGGACAAACGCTTACCAGCTTAGTTTGCCTATG
>JALHTA010000171.1 GCA_022865545.1 Actinomycetota bacterium
AAATGACAGGTTACAGCTTTCTGAAGCCGGGAAGATAATAAGAAAAAAAATAAATACAAGACTTATGAAAAATGGGGTCACCATAGTGGACCCTGATAGTGCATATATCGAGGATACCGTCCAGATAGCATGTGATACGATAATAGAACCTTCATGTTTTCTTAAAGGGACTCCAATAATCGGAGAAAACTGTACGATAGGACCCTTTTCCCAGCTAACAGACGCAGTAGTCGGCCGGGGAAGCATGATCAATAGTTCAGTAATAATAGGGGCCGAGATAGGTGCTGAAAACAATATTGGACCAAATAGTTATATAAGACCTCATACAAAGACCGGGCAGAGAGTAAAGATAGGAGCATTCTGCGAGATCAAAAAATCAATAATAGATGATGACAGCAAAGTCCCACATTTGTCCTATATAGGTGACACTGAGATCGGCAAAGGTGTAAATATAGGCGCTTCTTCAGTCACGGTCAATTATAATGGTTTTTCAAAAAGCAGGACAATAATCGAGGATGATGCCTTTATAGGTTCCGATACCATGCTTATTGCTCCCGTCAGGATAGGCAGGGGAGCCATAGTCGCAGCTGGCTCAGTTATCACCCGGGATGTCGGTGAAAATGTAATGGCAATCGAAAGATCTAAGCAGAAGAATATTAGAAATGGCGCTATTAAGTATAAAAACAGAAAGAACAAAGGTCAGGAGAAATAAGAGATGAAACATAATCTGGGCGTAAAGGAAGAGACAAAAAATAAAAGGATGATGCTTTTTTCAGGTTCATCTGCGCCTGAACTTTCTGAAAAGATAGCCGATGATCTCGACATAGAACTGGGTAAGGTTTCAAGGACCCATTTTAAAAATGGAGAGATCTATGTAAAATTTGATGATAGCGTAAGGGGAGCTGATGTATTTATCATACAGACATGCAGTGAACCGGTAAATGAACACATAATGGAACTGCTTATTATGATAGATGCCTTAAAAAGAGCCTCGGCAGCTGTTATAAATGCAGTTATCCCGCATTATGGGTATGCCAGGCAGGACAAGAAGTCGGAAGGCAGGGAACCTATAACAGCAAAGCTTCTGGCGGACCTTCTTTCAGTGGCTGGAATAGACAGGGCCATACTTGTCGATCTCCACACAGCCTCTATCCAGGGATTTTTTGATGTTCCCGTGGACCATGTGACAGCCATTCCCATTCTTTCAAAATATTTTAAGGATAAAGACATAGAAGACGGAGTAGTGGTGAGCCCGGATGTAGGTGGAGTAAAAAGGGCTTCTATATTTGCGAAGAGACTTCATTTCCCCCTTGCTATAATGGATAAGAGAAGGCCTGCTCCGAATGTAGCAGAAGTAGAGAATATTGTAGGGGATGTAGACGGTAAGGAAGTTATAATATTTGATGATATGATTGATACAGGCGGTACCCTTATAAACTCGATAGACATGCTGAGAAGGCACGGGGCAAAAAAAGTATATGTAGGGGTGACACATCCGATTTTCTCCGGAGATGTGATTGAAAGAATGCAGGCCTCAGGCGTTGACGAGGTGGTCGTGCTTGATACTATACCGATCAAGAAGAATTATGATCCAAACATAATCAAGGTACTTTCCATAGCTTCACTACTTGCAAAAACTATAAAAAAAGTTTATTATTGCAAGTCGGTAAGTGAGTTGTTTAAGGGCGAGAATTTAGTATAAATTTTATTTTTGAAGTAGGGACAGATATAAATGAAGAATATTGATTTACAAGTTGAAGTAAGAGAAGGAAAAGAATTAAGAAACAATATATCCAGAAAATTCGCTCAGCTGGATTATATACCTGCAGTCATGTATGGTCTTGAGAAGGACCCGGTAAGCGTTAAAGTAAAAAGGAAAGACATCTCAAAACTGCTTAAGGGCCATAATATTTCAAGTATTATCTTTGATGTACATATTGAAAAAGGAGCTAAAGACAAAGAAGCGGTTATTATAAAGGAATACCAGAGGGATCCGATATCCAGGGAACTGAGACATCTTGATTTCTTAAGGATCCAGATGAAAAAAGAGATCGAGACTTCGGTACCTGTTAAGATACTAAATGAAGAAATAGCCAGGGGCATCAAGGAAGATGGCGGAGTCCTGCAGCATGGTCTAAGGGAGCTTCATATTATATGTCTACCTGCAGATATACCTGAAAATATTGAATATGATATAAAAGACCTTGGGATGAATGAGATCATAAGGGTCGAAAATATTGAGATAGAAGAAAAAATCAGGATACTT
>JALHTA010000172.1 GCA_022865545.1 Actinomycetota bacterium
TGTGAGATAGGAAGGATGCTTTATGACAGGGAACTTACAGATTCTTCCGGAGGGAATATATCCGTTAGAGATGGAGATAAAATATATATAAATCCCAGAAGAACCGGGCATGATAAGCAGTGGCAGCTGGAAGAAGATGATATTATAGTAACAGATTTATGCAAGGTGCCAATTATTGGAGAAGCTGATGCAATATCAAGGGAAGCAGCAACACATTATTATATATACCATAATTTTCCCGATATAGGGGCGGTAATACACGGGCACCCCATATTTATAATGACATTTGGAGCAGCTCACATGGATCTTCCTGCTGTGTCTGAGGGCACAAGGGCCGTTTTGGGAGAGCAGTCAATAACAAACACGCCGGAAGTGCTCCCGGGCTCTAAAGAACAGGCAGAGGAAGTAGTAATTAATTTCAAGAAAAGAAGAGAAATAGACCCTGAAGCTCCACTTATATGTAGTCTTCCTTATCACGGCACATTTACCGCAGGAGGTACTATAAATGATGCTTTTATGTACACAGAGGTTGCAAATAACTGTGCCAAGATACTTGTATACCGTCAGGCCATGTTTGGAAATGAACCAAATGCAGATTTCTCAATAAAAAGAAGGTTTAGTAAAGAAGAGATAGCTTCAATAGAACATTCAAAAGATGTATGCGAAACCGGATTTGTCTACAGAGACGCTTTTGGTAATGAAACTGTATATAATAACCAGGCAGAGAAGGGGACTGATAATAAATCTCAGGGTTCCCTGATCGATAAAATAACTGAGGAAGTGCTTAAAAAACTTAATGATAAGTAACTTCCACAATATCTAATCCTGACTTTTTCTTTAAAATAGCTTGAACGGTCACAGTATTCATTGTATTAAAAAATGAAAGGTGTTTCTTATGAATTCCAGGGAAAAATTTAATGCAGTGATGAGCTTTGATGATAATTCTCCCAATATGAAAGCAGAATTTGGGTATTGGGCCGGTACCATCAGAACCTGGTTTGACCAGGGTCTTCCCAGATTACATAATATACCCGATAATGTTTTAGACGGTGAATTAGTAAGAGGAGCTTTGTTGCTACATCCTGAAAACGATGAACTGATAGACAAGAATGTGCTCCCATATTTTAAACTTGACTCATACCTGGCAAAGTTTCCTTTTGATATCAGTCCACGACTTGGATCAAAAATCATAAAAGATAATGAGAGAGAAAAGATATATACAGATAAATATGGACTTACCAATAAAGTTTCTAAGGAATGTGCAGGTATTCCCATGGTCCTGGATTACCCTATAAAAAATTCAAAAGATTTTAATGATTATAAAAAATATTATGATGATAATTTTCAAACCAGGCTTCCGGAGAATTGGGATGACCTGGTTGAATATTTAAAATATAGGGAATTTCCGATCAGGCTGGGCGGCAATCCCTTAGGATTTTCCTTTCTGGCAAGACACCTGATGGGGGAAGTCGGTTATATGACCAGTCTATTTGATGATCCCGGTTTGATAAGGGATATGAATAGGTTCTACCTGGATTATGTAAAGGATTATTGGTCCCTTATCCTTAAAGACATTGAAATTGATTGTATATTCATATTGGAAGATATGGCTTACCGTTCAGGCTCTTTTATATCCAGAGAGATGTTCAGGGAGTTTTTATCGCCGTATTATATAGAATTTATAGATTTTCTTAAGCAGTTCAATATAAAAAATATAATAGTCGACTGCGATGGACTTATAGATGAGCTTATCCCCTTATGGATTGAAGTAGGTGTAAATGGGATATTCCCTATTGAAGCAGTAAATGATCTTGTAAGAATCCGTGAACAGTATCCGGGGCTTAAACTTTTAGGGGGATTTGATAAGAAATCCCTTTTTGCTGGATCTTCCAGAGAGATAATAGACGAGGAAATTGATAGAGTGATCTCAGTTACTGAAAAAGGAGGATACATACCCCATGTCGACCATGCTGTATCTGCAGATGTGACCTGGGATAATTTTAAGTATTACCGTTTTAAGCTTAATGAAATATTAGATAAATAAAATTTTTGTTATTTAATAAATAGATTTAAATAGATGATTGAATTAAAATAAAAAATATTTATGGGATCGCAGGTTAATATCAGAGAATCGATGAGGAGGTATACTAAATAAATGAGTAAAAAAAATTATCTTATTTTTGATTATGGAGCCAGCAATGGAAGAGCAGCTGTTGGAAGTTTTAATGGTTCCAGGTTTGAAATGGAAGTCACGCACAGATTTGAAAATCGTCCGGTTTTTGCAGGAGGGACCCTCTACTGGGATATACTAAGACTCTTTTCCGAACTAAAAATAGGCATACAATCTTCTGTAAAAAAACATAGAGACATAATATCAATGGGAGTAGATGCCTGGGGAGCTGATTTTGGACTCCTGGATAATAAAGGAAAATTGATCTCAAATCCAATCAATTACCGTGATGAACAGAGTGAAAAAGACAGTGCAAGCTTATTTGAGGTCATCTCTCAGAAAGAACTATGGGATCTGACAGGGGCATGGTGTATTCCACTTTTCGATGTTTTTCAATTATACTCTCTCAAATTAAATGGTTCTACAGCTTTAAAAAATGCAAAGACCTTTCAGTCAATTGCTGATATTTTTAACTATTTTCTTACCGGAAAGACTGTTAATGAGTTTACACGTTTTACTACAAGCGTATTGTATAACCAGAAAGAAGGAAAAATAGAAGATAGTATTTTTAAAAGGCTGGGTCTACCAAGGGAAATTTTCCCGGAGATGGTTTTCCCAGGTGAAAAGATTGGTGATATTTCTGGCGAAGTTACAAGTGAATTGGGAATAGATGCATTTCCGGTGATCGCTCCTTCAACCCATGATACTTCATCTGCTGTGGCTGGAATTCCGGTAATAGATAATAAGAAAAATTGGGCATTTATGAGTTTAGGCACCTGGGCTTGCATGGGGTTGGAAAACTATGATGTACTTATTAGTGATGAGATATTTGATGCTGTATTTTCCAATGAAGCAGGAGTTGAGGATACTAATCTGTTTGTTAAAAATATAAATGGGCTCTGGGTAATTCAGCAATGCAGGGGAAGATGGTTGAAGGATAAGGAAATATCCTGGAATGAAATAGTAGAACTTTCAAAAAAAGCAGGAGCCTTTGCTTCACTTATAAATATAGAAGAACCCCAGTTTATACAGCCCCAAACAGATATGCCGCAACTAATCAGGGAATATTGTAAAAAAACAGGTCAAAAAGAACCTGGAAGCATCGGTGAAGTAGCCAGGTGCGTTTACGAAAGCCTGACCTTTAAATTTAAATTCTATCTAAGTCTCCTGGAAAAATTTACTGGCCGGGAACTGGAACTACTCCACCTTGTAGGTGGAGGTACCCAGAATAGATTATTGTGCCAGTGGATATCTAATGCAACAGGATTACAGGTCATTGCGGGTCCAACGGAGACGACTTCTGTGGGAAATTTGCTGATGCAGCTAAAGGCTGACGGTGAAATAAAAAATATTGAAGAAGGAAGAAAGATCAGCCTGGCTTCTTCAGAAGTCATCAAATATGTACCTCATGATACTGAAATATGGAATGAAGAATATCAGAAATATCTTAAAATAATAAATAATTCGAAATAAAAATATATAAATATAATTTCTAAAATTTATTTTGGAGGGCAAGTGGTAAAAACAAATTCAAAGACACTTATCGGCTCATCATGGAAGATGAATAAAAATGTTGACGAGAGTATTTCTTATGCTAAAAAACTAAATGAATTTGTCTTAAACGGAATAAATGATCAACAGGATATTGAAGTATTTTTCCTACCTACTTTTTTACCACTTTTTTCTCTTAAAAGCATAATAACTTCTCCAAAACTCAAATACGGGTCCCAGAATAGCGGATGGCAGGATGAAGGACCATTTACCGGTGAAGTAAGTCCCGCTCATCTAAAAGACTCAGGATGCACTTACATTGAACTGGGACATGCAGAAAGAAGAAATATGTTTATGGAAGACGACGGGATGATAAACAGAAAATTAAAAGCAGTCCTTAAAAATGACTTAAGGCCTATTTTATGTATAGGTGAAAAAGAAAAAAGCAAAAACATGAAAGATGTTTTTAAGTTTTTAGCCAAACAGGTACAGACAGGGCTAAAAGATGTGCATTTAGATGATCTGGATAAAGTAATAATAGCTTATGAGCCAGTATGGGCTATAGGTGCTAAATATTCAGCTCCTGTTAAATACATAGAAGATAGTCTTGCATTTATAAGGGAACTACTAAAAAGAGAATATGGAAATAGCATATCTCAAAGACAGTTTATTATATATGGCGGAAGTGTGACCCCCCAGAGCACTCCTGATATATTAAGCCTTGAGAATGTGAATGGAATATTTATAGGTAGAGCCGCGCTTAATCTGGAATATTTCATTGAAATGATAAAAATAGCTATGGATATTGTCTGCAATTGAACAAATCAAACTCTTGTTTTTAGAATCATATATAAGGTATGTAATCAAAGTCTGATCTATGCGATCAAGGCCTGATGCTTTATAATGTGAGTACTCCAGATGAAAACATTTATTATATTGCAAACTTGCAAATTATTGCATATAATAATATTTAATTTAAGAATTAAGAACATTTGTTTTTGGAGGTTGAAAGATGAAAATTGCGATAGGCTGCGACGAAATAGCTATTGAACTAAAAAAATCCCTGATCGATGTCATTGAAGAAAAAAAGATAGAGTATAAAGATTTTGGAGTTAATGCTGCTGAGCCTGTAGATTACCCCGATATAGCTGCTTCAGTTACAAGAGAAGTACAAAATGGGAACTATGACCGGGGAATATTAGTATGCGGTACAGGAATAGGCATGGCTCTTACTGCAAATAAATTTAAGGGTATCAGGGCAGCATGCTGTCACGATATTTATTCAACACAAAGGTCGATCTTATCAAATGATTGTCAGATAATAACCATGGGGTCACTGATAGTGGGCAAAAGTCTGGCACAGGAATTATTAAAAATTTGGCTGGATATTGAGCGTACAGGCGGAACGGTTAAGAAAGTAAAAAAAATAGAGGCACTAGAGAAATAGCAGAAGCTTTATAAGAAATTAAACGTAAGATTAATTGATTGGAGAGAAGTTTTTAAGTTATGGCTTATGATACAAAATTAATGGTAAAGATCGCAAACCTTTATTATAAAGAAAATCTAAAACAGGAAAGCATCGCAAGAAGATTAAAGGTCTCGAAATATCAGGTGAACAGGATCCTAAAGAAGGCATTAAACTCTGGAATGGTTCAGATCAATATTATTGACCCTACAAAAAATATCTCAGATCTGGAAGAAAAACTTGAAAAGAAGTTTAAATTAAAGAGGGCGATCGTAGTTGAAAATTTTGGATTATCTGATACTGAACTAAAAGCAAAGATAGGACAGGCCGCTTCAAGATATCTTCTGGATATAATAAAGGAAGGAGATATCATAGGAGTCTCCTGGGGGACTACCATAAATGAAGTAATCAATTACCTGCCTACTAAGATAAACCGTTCTGTCGAGGTAGTACAGATCACCGGAGGCAGCCATGAGCTCTCAATCGACTTGAACTGTCATGATATTACAAGGAGGTTTGCATCCAAATTTGGTGTAAACCCTCATCTTCTTTATGCACCGTCTATAGTAGATACAAAAAAAATGCATGATATGCTGCTAGAGGAAACATCTATTAAAAAGACTTTTAATCATTTTTCTAAATTGACTATTGCCATGGTAGGAATAGGTGCAATGTATCCCAGGGTTATCTCAACCCTTGTTAAAACTGGTCATATTGGTGGAAATGAGCTGGAGTCTTTAAAAACTAACGGTGCCGTCGGGGATGTATACTCGCATTTTTTTGATATACACGGAAAGACCTGTGATAATAAATTATCGGAGAGGATCATTGCTATGCCTGTAAAGGAACTTCTCCGGGTCCCTTATTCGATAGGGATCGCAGGAGGGGAATTAAAAGCTGAAGCTATTCTTGGAGCTATCAGGGGAAAATATATAAATATATTAATAACAGATAGTAATGCGGGAGAGAAGATCATGGAGATTTCCTGATCTTCGTCTGATAATTTAAAAAATAATCTTTTTTATATATTTTATATACTCAGTTGAGTATTACATTTGTGCATCCGGTTAAAACTGCAAATAATAGGATGATGAGTATCGCAATTTGATTGGTAAAAAAACACAAGTGCAATAATTTGCATACCAACACCATATTGCAATTTAATCATATTATAGTATTATATAATTTGTATATTTTAAAATTCTTAGAGGAGTCATATGACTAAGCTAACAAAAGAAAACAAAATAAAAATGTTAAAGGACCTTATAACCATAAGAAGGTTTGAGGAACGCACTATCCAGATGTATGCAGCAGGCGAGTTTGGAGGATATCTGCACCCTTACATAGGCATGGAGGCAATTGCCGCAGGTGCATGTGCCGCTATAGAAGAAAAAGATTATATAATATCCACCCATAGAGGTCATGGACATTGCATAGCCAAAGGAGCAGACCTTAATAAGATGATGGCTGAGCTATTGGGAAAAGCCACCGGATATTGTAAAGGCAGGGGAGGTTCCATGCATATCGCAGACACGAAACTGAAAATGCTGGGGGCCAACGGTATTGTAGGAGGCGGGATACCCATTTCAATTGGTGCAGGATTTGGTGCAAAGATGAGAGGAGAGGGCGAAGTGGTCCTTTGTTTCTTTGGAGATGGCGCCTCAAATAATGGAGTATTTCATGAAGCACTAAATATGACCGCAATATTTAAACTTCCCGTGGTCTATATCTGTGAAAACAATCTATATGCTATATCCATGTGTTCTCTTGATTCAGTAGCCTGTGAGGATATTGGAAAAAGAGCATGTGCCTACGGTATACCTGGACATATTATTGAAGGAAGCGATCCAGTCGAAGTATATAATACTGTAAAAAAAGCAGCAAAACATGCACGGGATGGTAAGGGACCTTCACTGATCGAAGCTAAGACATACCGGTTCTACGGACACCACCCTAATGATCCTGCAGAATATAGGACCAAGGAAGAATCAGAATACTATAAGAAAGAAAAAGACCCGCTGATCAATTTCAAGAAAACGATGATAAAAGAAAAAATCATCACAAAAAAAGAAATTGAAAAGATAGAAAAAAATATAGTAGAAGAAGTTGAAAATGCAGTAGATTTTGCCCATAAGAGCCCGGAGCCCGAGCTTGCAGTATTTTTAGAAGAAGTGAAACAAATATAGATATTATTAATTCTTAAAGCTTATCTCAAGGAAGGAAGATCATGAGAGAAATAGAATATAGAGAAGCCATCAGGGAAGCCGTAATCGAAGAGATGGATAAGGATAAAAGTGTATTTTTAATTGGTGAAGATATCGGTGTATATGGCGGAGCCTTCAGGGCATATAAGGGACTTCTGGAAAAATACGGTCCGGAAAGAGTCGTAAATACACCCATATCAGAAATAGGTATAGTCGGAGCAGGAGTAGGAGCAGCTCTTACTGGACAGAGACCAATAGTAGAGATCATGTTTATAGATTTTACAACACTTGCAATGGATCAGATCGTAAACCAGGCAGCCAAGATCAGGTATATGACCGGAGACAGCTTAAATGTTCCCATGGTGATAAGAACCCAGGGAGGAGCAGGCAGGGGGGTTGCTGCACAGCATTCCCAGAGCCTCGAAGCATGGTTCTATCATGTTCCAGGACTAAAGGTTGTGATGCCTGCTACATCATATGATGTCAAAGGATTGCTTAAGACTGCAATAAGGGATGATAATCCTGTAGTTTTTTTAGAACATAAGATGATATACCTATTAAAAGGAGAGGTCCCGGAAGAAGAATACACTATACCTTTTGGAGAAGCAGATATAAAAAGAGAGGGTAGCGATATTACAATTGTAGCCTATTCCAATATGCTTTTTAAATCATTGGAAGCTGCCAAAGAGCTTGAGAAAGACGGTATTAGCTGTGAAGTCGTGGATCCCAGAACATTGGTCCCCCTGGATATTGATACTATAATAGACTCAGTCAAAAAGACCGGCCGTCTGGTTGTGGTCACAGAAGCATGCAAAAGAGGGTCAGTAGCTTCAGATATATCTGCAAAGGTAACCGAAAAAGCTTTTGACTGGCTTGATGCACCTGTAAAAATAGTAGCAGGGCTCAATACTCCCATACCATATAATTCTACTCTGGAGCAGGCATCGATTCCGCATACAAAAGATATAGTTGCTGCAGTAAAGGATATTATATAAAGTATTAGCAGATGATTTATATATAAATATTATAAATACTTAAGAAAGGCAAAAAAATGTCAGAATATAAAAAATCAGCCATGCAGAGACTTTCGGAGACTTCTGATGTGATGGAGCTATGGTGGGATTCTTCTCCCCTTGTATTCGATAAATGGAGGGATTCAGTACTGGAAAAAGCAAAACCAGAAGACAGAGAAAAACTGGAAGCCCAGCTAAAAGTACTATTTGATGCAGATAAACCAGGAGACTGCCTGTTTGACGGGGTCACTACCAATCCCAAACTTACCAATACAGCACTTAGCTTATTGTCCGAAGAAATGGATCCTGTGATAGATGAGATAATTGTAGGAAATAAGGCCAAGAGTGATTACCTCCTTGCCTGGAAGACCTATAAGGAAATGACGAGGATGGGAGCAACACTTTATATGCCACTATTTGAAGGATCAAACTATAAAAAGGGTTATGTATCAGCCCAGGTAGACCCAAGGCAGGTGACTGATGTAAAAAAGATGCTTCACCAGGCACTGGAGCTTAAGGAGCTTAGTCCGAATATTATGGTGAAATGTCCCGGTTCCCATGAAGGTATCTACCTTACAGAGATACTTACTTCTCTTGGCATACCCACCAATGAGACTCTGGTATTTCACATCCCCCAGGTAGTAGCTGTGGCCGAAGCAGTAAAGAAAGGCCTGGAAACAGGGAAGCGCAATCTGGTGGACTATTCCCAGTGGAGATCCGTTATTACAATCATGATCGGCCGGTTTGAAGGAATGCCCGAATTTGAAGAAAGCGCAGCTTCTGCGGGAATCGAATTGACCGAAGAGCTAAAAAGATGGAGTGGTATTGCCATAGCTAAAAAAGCCCATACCATATTAAATGACATCTCCAGGGGATTTAACTCCAAACTCCTGCTTTGCTCGGCCAGGCCGGGACCAGGAGAAGGTAATGTATACCATATAGAGAAAGTTGCCGGGGGAAATATGGTCTATACCTTGAACCCGGAGATCATAGAAGATTTCATGTCTATTTGTGAAGACAAAGAGATATATGCCCAGATGGATGATCCGGTACCAGAAGAGATCATGTCAAAACTTCTAAAGATACCTTACTTTGTGCAGGGCTTTGAAGTAGAAGGAATGGAAAGAAAAGATTTTATAGAGCATCCTTCATTTGTTATGACAAGGGAACAATTTTCTGGCAGCATGGCTGAAATAGAGGAATATATTAAAAAGAGGAAAACTCTTAAATAGCACTCACATGTATATAGAATATTATGAACTGTATTAATTAGTACTACTGGTTTCAAACATATTATTACACATGAAAACAAGTCCGGAATAGAAGACTCTGATGAATTAAATAAACAGATTCATTAAAAAAAGTTTTTTCCTTAAAAAATCTTTTAAATTTAGCCCTGTTTTATGTTAATATATAAGCTTGTAAATTCTTTGGTTTTTAGAATTTGCTAATAGAATAAAAATTATTTTTTAGGGGGATATCTGAAGTGATTATGGATAGAAGAAAATCATTAATGTTAATACCGATCATATTTACTATTTTTACTATTATTCTATTATTTCCTTCATTAGCTTTTGCTCAGGAAGAAGACACAACGGAAGAAGAGATTGTTGAACCCGAAGCATTGAATTTTGATATTAACTATAGTGAAGTAAATGCAGACGGGATAATCGGAGAACGGTTTGAATTTAAGGTTGATGTTACCCTTGATGCTCCTGAGGAGCAGTACTTCGAACTAGAAAAGGAAATCCCGCCAGGGTGGTCCATCAAAGTCAATCCCGGCAGCCTGAGTGTAGATGTGCCTGCACTAAAACTAAAACCCGGGAAAAAAGAGTCACTAACCATAATCTGCAGTCCGCTTGTCAAGCAGGACCCGGGAGAATATATATTTAAGTTAACCTTGAAATCCGTAGAAGAAGGAAAACAATTACAGGAAAATGTGGAATTTAAGGCACTTGTAAAATCTGCTGGTCTTTTGAGTTTAACAACTTCTAGCGGAAGACTCAATACTGATGTAGGTCCAGGCAGGGATAATCTCTATATTTTGGTCATTGAGAATACCGGGTCCGCCCCAGTCGAGGATATAAGTATAAGTACGCAGCAGGAACCTGAGGGTTGGCTGGTAGAGCTTGAAGATAATATAGACATTCTTCAAATCGGTGAAAAAATGGAAATTGAAGCTAATATTATTCCTCCAGACAGGACCATTGCAGGAGATTACAATATAAAGTTTTTAGTTACCAGCAGTGAAGATACAGATTCTATTGACCTCAGGATAGCTGTAAAGACCCCGCTTATATGGAGGATCCTGGGTATAGCACTTATAGCATTTGTAATTGCCGGTATTGCGGTAGTCTTTGAAAGACTTAGCCGAAGGTAATGAGATTTTTTTATAGTATTTAGCAATAATAAATATTTTTTAACTGATGAAGTCCTGTTTGATTGTTTTGATGTTCCTCATAATATGGTGAACTTATTTAAAATCAGTGCTTGTTGTAGTATTGGCCGAATTTTTACAGGGCTTTTCATATAGTCTTAAATGGCATATCCCATTTTTTTAAAAAGCTTTCTCTGTGATTACTACTTGTAATAATCTTATTTTTTATATAATATTATTTTTATCTATTAAAATGCATAGATGCAATATATTGCATCTATTTAATAAACAATATATTGAATATAATTATTAAAAAAATTTAAGAGGTAGGTAATGTCAAAACTTTCAAATAAAGAAATAAAAAGTCTTATTAAAAACTCGTATACTTCAAGAACAAACATCCTGAAGATGATGAAAAAAGGAGAGGGCCATATAGGTGGTGCCTTTTCTGCACTGGATATTATAACTGTGATATATAATAGTATCCTGAAATTTGATCCGGAAAAACCTAAATGGGAGGATAGGGACCGTTTTATTTTATCTGCAGGTCACAAGGTATTGGCCCTATATGTCACTCTTGCAGATGCAGGTTATTTTGATAAAGAAATACTTTGGACATACAATAGTATTGATACCAGGGTACCCATGCATCCTGACGAAAAAGTACTTCCGGGTATTGAATTTCCTACTGGATCTTTAGGGCACGGATTGGCTGTCGCGTGTGGTATAGCACTGAGTGCCAGGCTGGATAATAAGGATTTTAGAGTATTTGCCATGCTTGGAGATGGTGAATGCAATGAAGGCTCAGTATGGGAAGCTGCAATGTCTGCGTCGCACCACGGAATGGATAATTTAATAGCTATTGTTGATAGAAATGGCTTCCAGGTAAACGGACCGACCAGAGAGGTCATGGACACAGCTGTCCTGGAAGAAAAATTTTCTTCATTTGGATGGGAAGTTAAGACAATTGATGGTCATGATTTTAAACAAATATACGAAGTATTATCATCTGTTCCATTTAAACCAGGTAAACCTTCATGCATAGTAGCCGATACTATAAAATGCAAGGGTCTTGCTTTCGGAGAAGACAAATTTGAGTTCCATCACTGGCATTGTCCACTGGATGAAATAAATAATGCTATAGAATTAGTAAATGATCAGAAAAAAAAGGAGTATTTAAAAATTGAACGATAAAAATAAGACATATGACGATCCCAGGAAAATAATAGCATCAGCGCTGGTAGAAGCAGGGGATATGAATAAAGACGTCGTCTATGTTTCCTGTGATTCATCCCTTGGGGCCTCAGGAGATCCTTTTAGAAAAAAATACCCTGAAAGGCATTTTGAATTTGGAATTGCTGAAGCTGCAGCGATGGGACAGGCAGCTGGTTTATCCATTTCGGGAAAGGTATCTTTTATTACAGCATATTTACCGTTCATAACTTATAGGTGTTTTGAACAAATAAGGGATGATGTATGCAAAACAAAATTAAATGTCAATATAATGGGTAATAATTGTGGTTTTTCTGTGGGGTCTCTGGGACCTACCCATACGGTTCTGGAGGATGTTACAGTTATGCGGTCAATACCAAACCTTATCATTCTTTCACCTTCGGACGGTCCACAATATCGGGCAGCAGTATTAGCTGCTGTAGATATTGAAAATCCGGTGTATATAAGAGTGCACCGGAACAAGACACCGAGATTGTACGATATGGATTGTAAATTTGTTACTGGGAAAGCAGATATTTTGAAAGAGGGAAGCGACCTCACTTTAATATCGACTTCTTCCATGGTAAATAAAACGATTGAAGCTGCGGAGCTCCTAAAAGGAAAAGGAATAGATGCAGAAGTCATAAATATGTATTGCTTGAAACCGGTGGACAATAATACCATTATAAATTCTGCTGAAAAGACTAAAAAAGTGATCACTATTGAAGAGCATACCATTATTGGGGGCCTGGGTGGAATCGTCTCTGAAGTCCTGGCGCAAAACTCTACTGCAAAACTTGGAATGATCGGAATAAAAGATCAGTTTGCAGTAGTTGGTGATTATCAGCAGCTGCTTGATTATTATGGGCTTACTCCTGAAAAACTAGTAAGCAGGATCGAGAAACTGGCAAACAAGCTATAGGGTCATTAATATTTAAAAGTAAATTGTGTCAGTAGCACCGGTAATAATATCAATAATATTTTTTTTATTTATAGCATAGACACATTTTTTTGATGCCTATGGATCCATACGTCCTCTTCGTCGGTCCGGAAAATGCTTAAGATAGCTCAAATCAAGTCCGGGGATGTAGTTTATGACCTACTACATATTTTCAAAAGTTTTCATTCCTATCCACATAAAAATTAAAATAAATTAATTTGTAAATATTGTTACATTGAAATAAAATAAATAATATACCTTAAGGGGTCTTATGTGTAAAAAATAAAATTAAATGACGGTGGAGAATATTATGGGTAAAAAGATTAATACTCTCATAAACAACTACATACATTCATTCGAAGAAAAGAATATAGAAAAAACATTATCATATTTTACAGAGGACGCCACCTGGATTGTTCCTCAATATAAGATTAAAGGGAAAAAAGAAATTGAAGAATACATTCTATGGTTATTTGAAAATATTAAAGAGTTAACTTTTATTTATGATGGGATTGGTATTATGGCCCAGGGGAATAAAGCAATCTATCAAAATATATTTAGAGCTACAATTGGAAATGATAAAGTAAGCATACCAACTATGTTTATTTTTAGACTTAGGGATAATAAATTTAGTGAACAATGGATCATAAACAACTGGTTTGAATATACTAAAACTAATCCTTTTAATACCCATATTGGTGAGATCGGAAGCATAATTCACATAGGATGGAATAGAGATTATAGTAATTTATGAGATTCACTAATTATGATTCTAAATTTACCGGTACAATTGCAATAGTTTTAAGACTAACCTTTTCTAAATGCCAGATATAGAACTTATCCACCTCTTTGCTTAGTTTATTTTGATCAATTTTTTATAGCATTAATTATTAAACTAAAACATTGTTATCTCCATAGACAGGAATCTAAAATGATTATATATTATGATGTAGATACTGAGTTCTTAGATAATGGATCAGCCGGCAGAATAGCTGATAGATTTATTTTTTAATGACACAAATTCAAATGAAAGGTGAAAGTTCATGGAAGACAATATAACATCAGTTATGAGAGAAAAAAGGAAGTTCTTTCCACCAAAACAATTAAGCAGGAGAGCATATATAAAAAACCCTGAAGAGTATGACAGGATGTATAGCGAGTCTATAAATAATCCTGAAAAGTTCTGGTCAGCCCAGGCCAGGGAAAATCTGGAGTGGTTTGAAATGGGAGATAAGGTATTGGAATATGATTTTTCAAGCATCGGAAAAGTAAAAAAACCTTATGTCAAATTCTTTCCCGACTGGAAACTTAATGTATCCTACAATTGTATTGACCGCCATATTAATACTTGGAAAAGAAATAAAGCGGCCATCATCTGGCAGGGGGAAAAAGAATCTGAAAAACAAACTTTAACCTACCAGCAGCTGCATACCGAAGTATGTAAATTTGCAAATGTCTTGAAAAAACATGGCATTAAAAAAGGTATGGTGGTTACTATCTATTTACCTATGATCCCACAAATAGTCATAGCCTTGCTGGCCTGTGCCAGGATCGGGGCCATACATTCAGTGGTCTTTTCTGCATTTAGTGCAAATGCCTTAAAGGACAGGATACTTGACTGCGACTCAAAGATGGTAATAACTTCTGACATAGGCTATCACGGGGGTAGGATCATAGACCTGAAAAGTAAAACTGACCAGGCTTTGCATGACTGCGGCGGAGTAGAAAAAGTTATCGTTTTTAACCGGGGAGATAGTAAAATCGATATGAAACCTGATAGGGATCTCTGGTGGAACGAAGAAATTGATTCCAATGACATAACAGATGACTGTAACTGCGAGAAGATGGACGCAGAGGACCCTCTGTTTATACTTTATACCAGTGGAAGCACGGGAAAACCAAAAGGGGTATTACACACAACCGGAGGTTATTTACTTTATACCCACCTTACTTCAAAATATATATTTGACTTAAAAGAAATGGATATTTACTGGTGTACTGCAGATATCGGATGGATTACCGGCCATTCCTACATAGTTTACGGACCCCTTTCAAATGGGGCAACTACTCTTATGTTTGAAGGTATTCCAACCCATCCTGAGCCTAATAGATTCTGGAAAATAGTAGAGGATTATAAAGTAAATATATTTTATACTGCACCTACTGCTATCAGGGCCTTGATGAAACTGGGCAATAAATGGCCGGACAAGCATGATCTTTCCAGTTTGAGGATACTGGGTACAGTGGGCGAGCCGATAAACCCTGAAGCCTGGATATGGTATTACCAGGTTATTGGAGGACAACGCTGCCCGGTAATGGATACATGGTGGCAGACCGAGACTGGAGGAATTTTAATCACCCCTCTTCCAGGGGCTATTCCTACTAAGCCCGGTTCTGCTTCTAAGCCTTTCTTTGGAATAGTCCCTGAAGTGCTTAAAGCTGATGGAACTCCTGCCGGCAAAAATGAGGGCGGATCACTTGTGATTAATAAACCCTGGCCGGGTATGATAAGGGGGGTTTATGGAGATGATAAGAATGAACTTATAAAAAAAGTATATTTTTCTACATTTAAGGACCGGTATTTTACTGGAGACGGGTGTCGTATAGATGAAGAGGGCTTTTATTGGCTTATGGGAAGAATTGATGATGTAATAAATGTCTCAGCCCATCGTTTCTGTACTGCTGAGATTGAAAGTGCCTTTGTATCCCATGAGAGTGTTGCCGAGGCTGCAGTTGTTGGATTTCCTCATGAGATAAAGGGACAGGGAATATACGGTTTTATTACACTAAAAGATGGTTTTAAGCCAACTGATTCCCTTAAGAAGACTCTGGTGGGACATGTAAGGAAAGAGATAAGTCCAATAGCTACTCCAGACCATATCCAATTTACACCTGGACTTCCTAAGACCCGTTCCGGTAAAATAATGAGGAGGATCTTAAGGAAGATAGCCTCAGGGGACATAGAAGAGATAGGCGACACCTCTACTCTGGCTGATCCTTTAATTGTGGATGCTCTGGTAAAGGAAAGAA
>JALHTA010000173.1 GCA_022865545.1 Actinomycetota bacterium
ATGACTTCCAGCATACTGCTACGTGTCATTCTTGCTACATATGCAGTAGAAACCGAAGCAAGGGCTATGGCAGGAAGAATATAATAACGAATGCTTCCATCACCCATTCCTGACATGGGCAGGATGCCCAATTTCAGGCCAAAAATGATCTGCATCATCATCCCCAGCCAAAAAACAGGGATACATACCGCAAGTGTTGTAGATACTGTTACCAGAGTATCCCAAAAGCTGTATTTCTTTACAGCTGAAACTATACCTGCAAAAATACCGATAATTATTTCGATTATGATCGCAGCCATAGCAAGCTTGACTGAATTGGGATAATGATCCAGGAGAATGCTGTTTACAGAGCGCCGATAGCGGTAAGACTGTCCCAGGTCTCCCTTGATAAGTCCAGTGACATATCTCCAGTACTGGACATAAATAGGTTTGTCTATTCCCATTTTTGCCCGCAAGTTTGCCAGTGCCTGCTCGGTCGCTCCCTTCTGGAGGATCAGTTGGGCGGGGTCCTCGGGGATTACATACATAAGTACAAACAATATCAGCGTTATACCTATAAGTACTGGTATTATCTGCAGCAGTCTTCTCAGTATATAATTTATCATCTCTTTTAATTTCTTTATATCAATATGCAGCCTACATCATATAGATGCAGGCTGCATATTCTGTGCTTTAAGAACTTACACAAATTATTATAATATCTGGCGAAAATCAAATCTTAGCCTTTTGTTACTTTTCCAGATATACGGTGCTCAAGTCATAGTTTTCAGCTGCTGAGAGCGCAAAACCTTTTACATAATCCTTTAAGATTTTTCGGTGACCGTACTGATATACAAGTATAAATGCAGAATCATCAAGGACTTTCTTCTCTATTTCCCTATATTTAGCTATTCTTTCGTCCTCATCCCCTATGCTTCTTGCTTCCAGAAGCATCTGGTCCACTTCAGGATTATTATATCCCTGGTAGTTGTCTGCAGATGTCGAATAGAATAATGGGAAGAGGAAATTATCCATGGTAGGATAATCTGCAATCCATCCCAGCCTGAAGAATCCGATTTCTCCATTCTGGAATGCATCCAGGGATGCGCCCCATTCCAGCCCGATTATCTCTACTTGTACCCCTATCTCAGCAAAGTCTGCCTGTACAGCTTCAGCAACAAGCTCATGACCGGAACCTATATTTATTCCAAAGTCAATCACGGGTAAGCCTTCTCCATTAGGATACCCTGCTTCTTCAAGTTTCTGTAGTGCCATTTCCGGATCATAATTATATTTGGACTGGCCCTCTACCCAACCGACTATTCCCTTGGGGATAATACCGGTAGTGACTGAAGGTACACCCTCTTGTAAAACATCTATTATATTTTGACGGTCCACTGCATAATTAAGTGCTTCTCTGAGTGCTAAATTGTCTTTAAACGGTTCGACCTCATAGTTCATGGCAAAATAGTACACACCCAATTGTGGTCCCTGTATTGCTTCATCTCCTAAATCAGGATCATCCAGTGTTACCTGGATCTTACCCTGGGGTATCTCAGCATAATCCAGGTTCCCGGCTTTATACTCAAGGAATCCTGTGTCTTCATCAGCAAAAATCACATATTTTACTGTTTCCAGCTGAGCATTCTCGCCATAGTAATCATCAAATCTTTCAAGTGTTATATACTGATCATGCTTCCATTCGACAAGCTTAAATGCTCCTGTACCATTTACATGTTCGCTGTAGTTATCTCCCCATTCCTCTATATCCTCTTTTGCAACAGGATAGAATACTGTGTGTCCCACAGTATTAATAAAGTCAGCATAAGCATATTTGAGAGTGACTTCCAGTGTATAATCATCAAGCGCCTTGACACCTTCAAGAACATCTCCTTCACCAGCCTGCAGCTCATCATAACCCAGTATCGGATCCATGTGATAGGCCAAGTATGAAGCTGTCTCAGCACGGCATACTCTTGACCATGAATAGACAAAATCTTCAGCGGTACATTCCCTGCCGCTGTGGAATTTTACGCCTTCTTTCAATTTAAAAGTATATACCAGTCCATCATCTGATATTTCCCAGGACTCAGCCATGGCCGGAAATATTTCCATTGTTACTGGATCATATTCCACCAGGCCGTCAAAAATCTGTCTAGCTACCGCAATGCCTTCACTTTCATAAGCATTAGGCGGATCAAATGATACTGGCTCGATCAAAAAGGCCCTAAATTCTCCACCAGCTTTTTCTTCCTTTTTACAGCCAAAGGATAATGTTACGATCATTGCTACCGCAATACAGATTGCTACTATTGCGATCAGTTTTTTAGGAATTTTCATCCAAGCCTCCTTACATTATTTATTGATTATTTAATAAACTTCATGACCTCTTACAGCATAATTTCTCCCTTCCTTCAAAGTCCTATATAATTACTTAATTAATTTTAATGATTCGATACAATAATAGATATATTATATAAGAAAATTATAAAAGAATAAACATTGTAAGTGTCGTGGCTGCAAATACCAATCCGAGTACTACTGTTATCCGGTCAAGGTTTTTTTCCACTATTCCAGATCCATCAAAAGTATCTGCCATTCCGGAAAAAAGACCTGAAATACCTCCACCCCTTCCAGCATGAAGAAGTATAAGTAAAATCAAGCCAAGACTTGCAAGTACATGAACTCCGAATATAATATTCAACAATATGGAACCCATCTTTTCCTTTCCATTAAAAACTATTATAAATAAATTAATTTAATTATTAATTTGTATTTTAGCAAACATCTAATATATTATAAATTATATTTTTAATTATGCCTACAAATATTCAAATATATAATTAATCAAAAAAAATGAAAGATATGATTTTTTTCAGCATATCTCCCTGTGCTTAAGCTTAGATCAACCCTGACTGCATCACTCTAAACTATTGGCATACCGGTCATTTCGGAAGGTATTTCCAATCCCAATAATTTTAATATAGTAGGTGCTATATCACTTAGTTTATATGGCTTATCATTTTTTTTGATCTTAAGTCCCTTACCGCATATTATGAATGGTACAGGAGATTTTGAATGTGCAGTTACCGTACCACTGGTTATGGGACAGATCATTTCTTCAGCATTCCCGTGATCTGCCGTAATAATCGCTATGCCACCAGCCTTATTTATTTCCGGGACCACTCTTCCAACACAGGAGTCGACCGTTTCTACAGCTTTTATTGCAGAATCTATAAAGCCGGTGTGTCCTACCATATCAGGATTAGCATAATTCAAGACTATTAGATCATATTTTTCATTCTTGATCAGACTGATTACTTTATCGGTTACCTCAAATGCGCTCATCTCAGGTTTTAAATTATATGTAGCAACATCCGGCGAAGCTATAAGTACCCTGTCCTCTCCTGGATATGGTTTTTCTATACCACCATTAAAGAAAAATGTTACATGGGCATATTTTTCTGTTTCTGCAATTCTTAGCTGATGCAATCCGTTCCTGGATACTATTTCACCAAGGGTGCCATTTATCACCTGTGGTAGAAAAGCTACCTCACAATTATACTTCTTATCGTATTGAGTCATGGAAACAAAATATACTTCAGGAAGTTTGCCTCCTCTATCAAATCTTGAAAATTCTGGCTCTATCAATGCTTTTGTCAGCTGCCTTGTCCTATCAGGCCGGAAATTAAAGAATATAACTGTATCACCAGTCTTGATCCTTCCCTTTTTTTCATCCTTGATCTTCACAAGTGCAGGCACCACAAACTCATCATTGATATTATCTTCATATGATTTGTTAACTAGTGATACTGCAGATTCAAATTTCTCTCCCTTACGGTAGACAAGTGCATCATAGGCTTTTTGAGTTCTCGCCCATCGATTATCCCTGTCCATGCTATAGTACCTGCCACTGACAGTCGCGATCTCACATGCGGATTTATTTTTGAGATATTTATCGAGATCTTCCAGATATGGTACGGCGCTTCTTGGTGGAACATCCCTTCCATCAAGAAAAGCATGGATGTAAATATTTTTAACTTTTTTTCGTATTGCCAGGTCGATCAAGGCTTTTAAATGTGACATATGGCTGTGAACCCCTCCATCAGACACCAAACCCATCAGGTGCAAGCTTCCATTATCACTTTTAACATTATCCATGGCAGAATTTAAGACAGTATTTTTAAAGAAATTACCATTATTGATTTCTTTGTTTATCCTGGTAAGTTCCTGATAGACTACTCTCCCTGCCCCAATGTTTAGATGACCCACCTCGGAATTTCCCATCTGTCCTTCTGGAAGTCCCACTGATTCACCTGATGCATCCAGCCTAGTATTGGGAAACTCTTTTTTATAATAATCCATATTAGGTGTTTTGGCCGATGTGATCGCGTTTCCATTCTTTTTCATGGATTGGCCCCAACCATCAAGTATTATAAGGCAGATAGGTTTGCTAATATTGTTATTGTTTACAGTCATTTCTTTTTATATATGGTCCTAAAATATATTCTAAATAAAGCAAAGCAGCCGAGTATTTTCTGATTATTAAATCGATTAATAGTTTATTAAAGCAATAAAATCATCGACTTTCAAACTTGCTCCACCAACCAATGCACCATCTATATCAGACATGCCCATAAGTTCACTTATATTAGATGGTTTTACACTTCCTCCATATTGTATTCTTGCAATATTTGCGATTTCCTCACTATAAAGAGATACAAGTTTTTTTCTTATTGCTGAGCACATATCATTCGCATCTTCAGATGTTGCAGTTCTACCTGTGCCAATGGCCCAAATAGGTTCATATGCTATAGTAAGTCTCATGATGTCTTTACCGCTTATACCTTCAAGACAGTTTATTAACTGGTCAAGAACAAATTCCACAGCTTTTCCACTTTCCCTTATCTCTAGAGATTCGCCAATACACATTATGGGTTTTAAATCATTTTCAAATGCAGCTCTTACTTTTTTGTTTACTATTTCATTAGTCTCTGCAAAATATTGTCTTCTCTCGCTATGGCCGATTATTATATATTCTACTCCAAGTGCCTTTAGCATATCAGGGGATACTTCACCAGTATATGCCCCGCTTTTTTCAAAATGCATATTCTGGGCTCCAAGCCGGATATCCATATCATCATCCTCAAGAATAACTTTTACACTCCTGAGCGCTGTAGGCGGGGGGCATACTGCAACTTCGCAGCCAGTTTTATTTTCATAACTATACCCAAGATCCTGCAAGAATTTGATAGCTTCAAGATGTGTCATATTCATCTTCCAGTTTCCAGCAATAAACGGTTTTCTCATTTTAAGTGATCCTTTCAAATCTATTTATTATATCAATACTCTTTTAAGAATTATCGGTATTTTAAATATCTATATCTATTATTTATCATTTAGTGCTTCTATTCCTGGGAGCAATTTACCTTCAAGCAATTCCATAGAAGCTCCTCCTCCGCTTGATACATGCGATATTTTATCCGAGACACCATATTTCTTGACAGCGGCAACGGTGTCTCCGCCGCCGACAACAGTAATAGCATTGCTCTCTGCTACAGCAAGAGCAATATTTTTTGTTCCACTGGAGAATTTCTCCCATTCAAATACTCCTACAGGTCCATTCCAGAATATTGTAGAAGCACTCATTATTTCTTTTTTAAATATCTCACCACTCCTGATACCTATATCAAGACCCATCCAGTCAGCAGGGATACTGTCAATAGGTACTACTTTTTTTTCACTGTTTTCATCAAATTCAGATGCTATCGTTATATCGACAGGAAGAAGGAAATTTACATTATTTTTTTTTGCCAGCTCTATCATGTCCATCGCATAATCAAGCTGATCATCCTCACAGATCGACTTGCCTATCTCATAACCCTGTGCTTTAAGGAATGTATATGTCATCCCCCCGCCGAGTATAAGACTATCTACTTTTTCCATCAGATTTTTTATGACCTTTATTTTATCTGAAACTTTACTTCCTCCCAGAATAGTTAAAAAGGGTCTTTGGGGTGACTCTAGAAGAGTAGTAAGGGTTTCTACTTCTTTTTCCAGAAGCAAACCGGAAACTGCAGGAAGAAATTCTGGTATTCCGACAACTGATGCATGTGCTCTATGGGCAGCTCCAAAAGCATCATCCACAAAAATATCTGCCAGTGATGCAAGTGATTTTGAAAAATCCCTGTCATTTTCCTTTTCACCCGGATTGAACCGGAGGTTTTCAAGGATCACTATCTCATCATCACTCATGTTTTTATCGATATAATCCTTTATTTCAAGTGAAAAAGTCTCATCAAATTTTTTTACCCTGATCCCTGTAAGTTCTTCAAGTCTTTTTGCAACAGGGTCTAGCCTGAACCTGTCTTCTGGTTTGCCCTTAGGCCTTCCCAGGTGGGATATGAGGATTATTTTAGCATTATTGTCTCTGAGGTATTCGATGGTCGGAAGAGACAGTCTTATCCTGGTATCATCAGTTATATTGAGATCATCATCAAGCGGTACATTGAAATCAACCCTCACGATGACTTTTTTATTTTTAATATCGATTTCCCTGATAGTCTTTTTATTAAACATTATTATCACCGGCCCTATTCACTAAAC
>JALHTA010000174.1 GCA_022865545.1 Actinomycetota bacterium
AAAAAGTTTATAAATGCAGGGAATACAAAAAATATTATTGTCACAAAGACAATTGCTGCAACTCCCATTATGATACCGGCTATACTTTTTGAAGAATATGTTTCCCTCCCTAGATATTCCTCTTCCTTTATAAGGTCAATCGTCCCGCAGATTATGGCAGCCAGCCCAAGTATGACCGCAGGACTTGCAGTCTTTGAAAATAATAAAAGCACTGATGAAAATCTATTTATATCAATATTGCTTATAAGCGCCAGCACAGCGCTAGAGAAAATACCTGCAAGACCAAACATTAAGGAAAGTATCCCTGACAACCACGAGACTATTGCAAGACCAGAGAATCCCTTTTCCTTGATCTTTAAGGATATTTTTTTTACAAACTTTAATATTGAAGGTCCGATTTTTTTATTATGAAAACCAGGGGAGATCACCTTATTAGCCAGATTATCATTGAATCTATCACTTAATATTTTCTCAAGACCGATGCCGATCTCTATCCTGAACTCACTATCAGCAGCCGATATTAAAAGCAGTATCCCATTATTGTCATCCTTTTTACCCACACCAAATTTATTAAAAAGTTCAAGCGCAACTTCATCTATGGGCCTGCCTTCAAGACTTTTTACAGTGACTACGGCTATCTCTACGGTTGTCTTTTCTTCAATATCCTGTATATAGCTATCTATTTTTTCGATATAGCTATTCTCGATAATGCCAGCAAGATCACTGACATTCTGGTAGATATCTATAGACTTTAAGTCTTTCACCCGGATCTGCCTTTCTTTAAGCAAAGTTCAATACTGTAAATATAAATGATTTAAAGAATTATACCAATTATTAAAATAATTTGTTTATTTATTATGGATCAAAAACAGATTTTAACTATAACAAGAGCTTAATCTATATATCATAACTAAAAGGCAGATTCAATATGATCTATGATGCAGCTATCTATTAGTTCTGCAGCTATTTCTGATATATCACTGGTGCTTGCCCCATCACGGCTGATTTTTCTGGATATGGTCCTGATCTTATTTTTCTTTACCATAATAGATATGATATCAAACCGGCAGTCCTGAAATCCTGTTTCATCTTTCTTTGCAAGATACCAGCTGGCCGTTTTCCTGATCCTTAAAATCTTACCGGTACCAATGCTTTCAGAAGGACTTCCAAAATCATCAGATGTCCTGGTTTTTACTTCAATAAATACAAGGGTTTTGCCTGTAGAAGCAATAATATCTATCTCACCTACACTGGAATTGAAATTTTGTTCTATTATCCTGTAATTTTTTTTCTCCAGTACAAGCTTTGCGATTGCTTCACCGGTATTTCCCAGTGATCTTTTAGATAATTGTATTTTTTTATCTATCGCCTTAATTCAGTACTCCCCTAAATGAAACTCTATGAATATTGGTGGGACCATATTTCCGGAGGGAGAGAAGATGTCTCCTGGTGCCATAACCTTTGTTTTTTTCAAATCCGTATTCTGGAAATACTATAGACATCTTTTTCATGATCCTATCCCTGGTGACTTTTGCTACGATAGATGCAGCAGCTATGGACACACTTTGCTGATCCCCTCTTATGATTGAAAGACACTCAGCAGGATACTCGCCTGAACTGCCGGAACTTGCCCCTTTTACATTCACATGATCAGCAAGTATTATATCGGGACTTATCTTGAGGTTTCCAATAGCCTTTTCAAAAGCCATAATATTGGCTTTTGTAAGATTGTATTTATCTATCTCGTAAGGTTCGATCTCAGAGACTGCCCAGCATATACAATTATCCGTTATCAGGTCGTATAAATATTCGCGTCTCTTTTCGGATATTTTTTTGGAGTCATCTATTCCTTCAAAGAGGATCTTTTTTCTGTCAAGTATGACTGCCGCTGCAACCAGAGGACCTGCGAGTGAGCCCCTGCCGACTTCGTCTATTCCGGCAATTGTCCGGTAGCCCATAATTGAAAGGTCGTCTTCAAAACAGCAAAGACCCAGTATCCTTTTGATTTCCTCAAATTCCATATTAAATATTAGAATACTTTACCATCTTGAGGGAGGCCAGTATATGATCACAAATTCTCCGAATACCCTATCCTCACCGATATTTCCAAAGAACCTGCTATCAAAACTATTATTCCTATTATCACCCATGACAAAGACTTCATCTTGTCCAACAGTTATTACCTGGTTAAGATACTTAATATCCTGTTCGCCTGGCAGGTAGTCCTCTTCTAAAAGCTCACCATTGATAAAGATCTCGCCCTCACTAGTAAGCGATATCTCGTCACCCTCGACAGCAATCGCTCTTTTAACAAGCTCCTTGTTTTCTTCTATCGGTGAATGAAAGGCTATAATGTCTCCCCGTTCGACATCTGTGAAATTATATGACAGTTTGTTTATTATAACCTTATCCCCGACCATCAGAGTCGGTTCCATGGAAGGCGTGGGTACTATGAATGGCTCAAATATGAAAGTCCTG
>JALHTA010000175.1 GCA_022865545.1 Actinomycetota bacterium
ATATACCATGATAAAGTTAAGATGAAAAAATTAAATGCTAATAATTTATCAATTTAAATGAGAAATATATATTATGGCTCATGATTTATTTATTTCATATTCTTCAAAAGATAAATTAGTAGCAGATGCAGTTTGTGCTTCTCTTGAAGCTGCTAAGATAAGATGCTGGATTACCCCCAGAGACATTCTACCAGGGCAGGACTGGGCTGAAGCTATTGAAGGTGCACTTACTAAAAGCAAACTATTAGTTCTTATATTTTCTTCATACTCAAATAATTCCAAGCAGGTAGCAAGAGAAGTATCTCTGGCATTTAATTCAGAAGTAACTGTTATTCCTTTTAGGATTGAAGATATTGAGCCTAAGGGTGCGATGAAATATTATTTGTTAAGCACTCACTGGCAGGATGCCCTAACATCACCAATGGAAAATAATATTAAAAAGCTTGTTGAAATAGTGTCGAATTTTATTGGAAAAAAAATTGATGATATTAAAGAAGTAGATAAAAAAAGAAAGGAAGTTAAAAGGGAGACAAGAAAACCAGAAGTGTCTAAAGCTATAAAGACTAAGCCAGATAAGGCCGCAGCTGACAAAGAACAGATATATAGAGATGATAAAAAGCAAAATGCAAAGAAAAGAATAAGTTGGAATAGATTAAAGAAAAAAAATAAAATATTGATTATAGTATTGCCGGTTATATTGGTAATAGCATTGACCATATTTTTAGTAGGCCGCTTCATTTTGATTGATAATGATATTGGAGAAGTGGTAGAAAAAGAAGAAATTGCAGTGGAGACAGTTATTGAAGAAGTAGCTAATGAAATACCTACAGCAAGTCCCGGTGGGCCGTATACAGCCACAGCCGGCCGGGAGATAACCTTTGATGGTTCAGGCTCATCAGATCCAGATGGAAGCATAGTTGAATATATTTGGGACTTTGGTGATGGCAGTGACTATACAGGCAGTGAAGAGATAATAACCCATGTATACGATCAAAAAGGTAATTATACCATAGAGCTTACAGTAGTGGATGACAAAGGAGATATCTCTGTAGCATCAGTTACAGTTGCCATTACTGAGATACTAGATAAGATTGCATTTTCCTCAATCCGTGACGGAGACGACGAGGAGATATATATAATGAATCCTGATGGCTCAGATGTAACGCAGCTTACAGACAATGATCATCTTGATTTTGCTCCTTGCTGGTCTCCTGATAGCTCCAGGATTGCATTTTCCTCAAACCGTGACGGAGACGTGGAAATCTATATTATGGATTCTGATGGGAGCAACCAGGTTCAACTTACAGACAATGATTCTGATGACGTTAATCCTTCCTTTTCTCCTGATGGCTCCAGTATAGCATTTTGCTCAGGGGGTACCGCAGACTGGGGAGACTTTGAAGGCTTTGCAGGCTTTGAGATATATACAATGAATACAGACGGCTCAGATGTAACGCAGCTTACAGACAATGATCATGTTGATTTTGCTCCTTGCTGGTCTCCTGATAGCTCCAGGTTAGCATTTTGCTCAGACCGTGACGGAGACTTTGAGATATATACAATGAATCCAGACGGCTCAGGTGTAACGCAGCTTACAGACAATGATTATAGTGATTGGTACCCTTCCTTTTCTCCTGATGGCTCCAGGATAGCTTTCGTTTTATGGCGTGATGAAAATTCGGAAATATACATAATGAATGCAGACGGTTCAGGTGTACAGCAGCTAACAGACAATGATTATAATGATTGGACGCCTTCCTTTTCTCCTGATGGCTCCAGGATAGCATTTTCCTCAGACCGTGACGGAGACGAGGAGATATATACAATGAATCCTGATGGCTCAGATGTAACGCAGCTTACAGACAATGATTATATTGATGCGGTGCCTTCCTGGTCCAAATAGTCCTTCTTAATATGATCCCAGAAGAAGCATAAAGCCTGAATGTCTATGGAGAGAGATTATTGAGAATTGGTGGGGAAGATATAAAAGACAAAAAGAGGATAAGGTAATTAAGGGGTAAATGTATAACAAAACTCAGATCATAGTGATAGCCGGGTCTCAGTGGGATTACTCAAGATGAATATGATAAAAAAGCAACAGAATTAAGAGAAAAGCAAGAAGACTTAACTAATAAAATAAAAACACTAAATATATCTGAAGAAGAGTACTCTATAACACTTATTAAGCTTCTAGATATATGTTCAAGAGCTTCTGAATTATTTGAAAGTTCTAAAGTTGAACAAAAAAGACAATTAATTAATTTTTTACTTTCGAACTTAAGATTAAGAGGCAAAACATTAGAGTTTGAACTTAAAAAACCCTTTGATCTACTCATAAATCTACAAAACTGCAAAAATACCTGACTTATCTAAAGATTAAAAAAAAACTGCTCGCTTTTAACACTTGGCTGCTACAGATAAGAACTTCAAAAATTACTTATTTATTTAAGTGACAAAATTACACAGATTAATGATGTAAAAATTAATGTATTAAGAGACTACATATACGGTTCGTGTCAGGCAAAAAAGCTATCCCTTAACAGCATTTACAAGCTAATATCCATATTTAAAAGCTTTTTTAACTGCATGTTATTACCCCCAATAATAAACTAATCCCTATAATTTTATGTCCTCCGATAGATTTGTAAGCCCGCTTTAGCAAGAAATGAGGGTAGGCCCTCTACCATGTTGCGATCATACTCCTTTATCTCCTCAGAAAGCTCCTCCCAGGAAACAAGATGTGGGCTGGTCTTCTTTTTGGCATCTTTAGGTCCGGGGGCATATGTCCAGCCCTGGTAGAGTCTCTCTTCGCACCAGCGCCCATGCTCCATCTCAGACAGGAGCTCGAACTCTTCCGGCAAGAACTTAAAAGAGGCAGCTTCCCAATCAGTCAAGGGATGGAGGCCACAGTCGATGGCTTTTAGTTTCGCCACGATGTGATCGGCCTGATGGCGATTAGACTCCTTTAAATCTTCCAATAAGCCGTCCCAATCGACCATAGATGGATTTGTCTGAGGAGTCTCACCGGCTTCCTTCTGACGGCTTACATAGTCCTCATGGATTGCCCTGGCCAATATTTCGTGCATTCCTCCCAGCAGCGCCTCCAGGCTACAGGTCCTATCAAGCAGACTAAAGACATGAATCTGGTTAAAATCAAGGGTGACACGGTCTTCCTTCAGCAAGGCAGATAGACCGGCATCCTGGTTCATTCGCAGAACAATCGGCACCTTTTGCTGCTTGGTTTTCCGGTGAAGCGTTAATGCGCTGACCAGAACATGTGCATCATCGTCAAAGCAGATGTAGATGATATCGACGTCACAGCGCCCTTCAGAATCAAATAGAAAGTCGCCTCGTTCAAACTCAGGAGTATTATTCTCCATCTGCCAGATATCAAACTCACAGATTTTATTCAGCTGCGGATAGCGTAAACGCAGGAGTTCCACCTTTGCTTTAGCTGCCTTATCAACCACCGAAATCCGTAACCGAGTGCCACTCTTTTCGTACTTCATCCACCAGTTTCTTGCCATTTGAACGAGCAGACTTCTGCCCATCTTACCCAGACCAATTAATAGTATATGTGGCTGCTTGTCTATTGCTTCAACTACATATTCGAGGGGTGAATACTCACTTAGCATGAGGTGGACTCCTCTTTCCAATATATTGAAGAACTCCAATCTGAACGTATAAGCTTCAGAGGCAACAAGCTCCCCTCCGCCAAGCAAGTTGCAAAGCTCCAGGTCGACAATAGAAACAAATGCGGTTAGGGCTCCGCCTTTGCGGAAGTGTACTACATAACGGGCCTTGAGAGCTATTTGTGCATTGGTACCGTCATCAGTGCAGACAATGATAAGATACTTTGCTTTTTTAACCCCTGCCTTGTGAAGCAAGTTTCTATTTGTGGCATCACCGACTAAGACAATTGCTCCCTGGTTTCGGCACTGTTCAATCAAGGGGTTTTTCTCATCCTTCTCGATTA
>JALHTA010000176.1 GCA_022865545.1 Actinomycetota bacterium
AAGATCAATACTTGTCGGTACCCAGATGATAGCAAAGGGATTGGATATCTCGGATGTGACACTTGTCGGCATCATAAATTCAGACGGAATGCTATCGCTTCCGGATTATCATATGAACGAAAGGGCTTATCAGCTTATAACCCAGGTCTCCGGGAGAGCCGGAAGGAAAGAAAAAAAGGGGAGAGTTATAATACAGACATACAGGCCTGATTCAGGTGTTATGAAGCATCTTATGGATGAGGATTATGAGAAATTTTATGCCGAAGAAATAGAAAGCAGGAGGGAACTTTCCTATCCACCCTTTTCAAACCTTATAAATTTGATCATCTCGGGACTCAAAGAGGAGCCGGTTGGCGCTGAATCTAAAAAATTATTTGATAAAATAGATAAAGACATTAAAATGGATATGAAAATACTGGGACCGGCACCAGCGCCTTTTTACAGGATAAACCGCTTTTACAGAAGGCATATACTTATAAAAACGGAGGACATAAACAGGATGACAGTGGAGCTGGGTAAAGTTTTGCGGGAATATAAAAAGAACAGGGATATAAGGATAATAGTAGATGTCGATCCGGTATGGATCTTATGAGCTGAGGTAGAATATGTCAATTAGAAAAGTAAGAAAAATAGGCGACCCCGTACTAAGGGAGACCTCAAGCAATATCGAGAAGGTAGATAAACCAGTGCTTGATCTTGTCTCGGATATGCTTGACACTCTTGAAGATGAAGGAGGCGTCGGACTTGCGGCACCCCAGATAGGGGTGACCAAAAGGGTCATACTGGTGAGATATGAGGACAAGATCGAAACATATATTAATCCTGAGATAGAAATCATCGAAAACAAAAGAATCGAAGGTGATGAAGGCTGTCTTTCAATATATTCCATCCAGGGATTCCAGGTAAAGAGATATCCAAAGATCAAGATAAGGACCACAAATATAAAAGGTAATACCGAGGAGTTTATTGCAGAGGACCTTCTTGCCAGGGTCATCCAGCATGAGGTGGACCACCTGAACGGCATCCTGTTTATAGACCACCTGGGTGTGGCATCAAGGCGCGAACTGCTGGAAAAAATAAACGAAATAAAATCGGACCAAAAGAATTATATATAAAAGGGAGAGATAATTTTGAAAATAGTCTATTTTGGCTCTTCTGAATTTTCGGTACCATTTTTGAAAAAGATAACCGGATCCAAACATAAAGTCGCTGCGGTATTTACCAATTCGGACAAAAAAAAGGGAAGGGGGCGCAAGCTTGCCCCAAATCCAGTAAAAGAAGCTGCAGTATCGGCCGGTATTAAAGTATTCGAAATAAAGGAAATGGATAAGGACTTTATAGAGGACCTCTCAAGGATAGATTTTGATTATGGCGTCGTGATCTCGTTTGGAATGATACTTCCCGGGGAGGTATTTGAGAAATGGCCCGGTAAATGGCTGAACCTGCATCCCTCGATGCTTCCCAGGTACCGCGGTCCTTCACCTATGGTAAGCGCCCTTCTTGATGGAGCGCAGCAGACAGGTGTAACAATAAATGATGTAGTTCACGAAGTAGATACAGGCAAAATATTTGCACAGACAAAATTTAATATTGAACCGGACGATGATCTTAAGTGTCTTGAAAATAAGGTGATCCATTTTGGCGGCCCGCTCCTTATAACTGTTCTTGATATGATAGAGAATGATGTTTACAAGCCCTTTCCCCAGGGAGAGAAAGGTGTAACTTATACAAGAAAAATTACAAAGGACGACCTTCTGATAGATTGGACCGGGACAGGAGATGGTATTGTAAACAAGGTAAGAGCTTTTTCCCCGGTACCCGGCGCTTATGGACTGCTGGGTGGAGAAAGAATAAAAATTCTAAAAGCATTTAAGAGAGCATCTATACGAGCATCCGAACATAGTGATACTGCAGATGAAGACAATAGAGACACAAGGATGGAGGAACCTGCCGGGACCATAATCGCATCCGGGGCAAAGCAGGGACTGCTTGTAAGGTGCGGCAGCGGAGATATTATTAGTTTGGAGATATTGCAGCCCGCAGGCAAGAAACCAATGGATTATAAAAGTTTTATAAATGGTTATCATCCCGGTACAGGAGCCAGATTTGAAAATAGATAATATAAATTCTCCAAATCCACGCAGAACAGCTCTTGATATACTGGACCGGTATTTTGAATCAGAAATTCAGCTGAGGGTCCTCTTTAATGAAATACTGGATA
This sequence comes from Actinomycetota bacterium, assembly GCA_022865545.1. GTDB lineage: Bacteria > Actinomycetota > Humimicrobiia > Humimicrobiales > Humimicrobiaceae > M55B120. The sequence continues at coordinate 2,222 of JALHTA010000176.1, forward strand.
GTTCAGGACTTTCAGGTCTTGACCGCAGGTTTGCATTCAATCTTGTAAAAGGTACTGTAAGATATGTGATAAGACTTGATTTTATTCTCTCTTTTATTGCTAAAAGAAAGCTTGAGTCCATTGATCCCGTAATATTAAATATTTTACGGATGGGTATTTTCCAGTTACAGTTTATGGACAGAGTACCTTCATATTCAACAGTAGATGAGAGCGTAAAACTTGCAAAGTCAAAAAGTCCTTATGCATCCGGATTTGTAAATGCTGTGATGAGAAAAGCTTCATCTATTGATAATGTAGATATCTTCCTTGAGGGCTTACTTAGAAAGAAGAAAGCCAGCCAGACAGAGGTATTAAGTATCCGTTATTCATATCCCGAGTGGATCATAGAATACTGGATGGAGCATTTTGGAAGGGAAAAGACAATAAAACTGTGCCGCTACCTCAACAGGACGCCTGGATTTTATTTGAGGATAAATAAAGTTCTGGCGGGAGAGGGTAAAAGCATTACTGAAGACTTAAGATCCATGGGTGCAGCATCAGTAGGCCTTAAAGCCCCTGGTCTGGGAGACCTTCAAAAGGATTTTACGGAAGTTTTTGGGCCCATTGCGGTTTCCGCGCATGGGGGGGAAGATAAAAAATTCTTCAGCCATGCAGCTTCAATATCTTCAGCTTCCGGTTTAGAGAAGACAAAGTTATTTCTGGAAGGGCTGGTCACATTACAGGACATTTCCTCACAGATGGCTGTCAGGTATTTTTTAGATCCCCGTCCAGGCGAGAAGATACTTGACGTGTGCGCAGCTCCTGGAGGAAAGACATCATTTATGGCTGACCTCATGGAGAATGAAGGGGAGATAGTCGCTGTGGACATAAGTGATGAAAAGATTAAACTTCTACGGCAAAACATTTCGAGGATGAGGTCCGGTATAGTCAAAACCTTAAGGGCCGATGCGTCCAGAAGTGATTTTCTGGGTGATGAAAAGTATTATGGCTATTTTGACAGGATATTTGTTGACGCTCCATGCAGTGCGCTTGGTACCATATCAAAGAATCCGGAAGTGAAATACAATAAGAAGAAAGAGGATCTCGAGAGGCTTTCAGGGAATACTATCGCAATACTGTCTGCTTGCGGGCCGTATCTAAAAAAGGGAGGAAGGCTTGTCTTTTATACCTGCACGCTATCACCTGTTGAAAACCAGCAAACGGTAGAAAATTTCATTAAAAATAATGGTGATGAATATATTGTAGAAAAAGTAAATTGTAGTCCCACCAGGCAGGGTCCATGCGGAGATGAGACCGGGGGCCAGGCAGATAATGGAGATAAGGCTATAGATATGCAGCTTGAGATAATGCCGTATTATCTTGGAAGCGAGGGAGGTTTTGTAAGCGTATTTAAAAAAGCAAGGAGCCTGTCCGGGAACCTGGGACCTGAGATATGAAATATTGGGTTCCTAGATGACTTTCTTGACTTTATTAGCCTTCAGGCAACTCGTGCAAATACTTATATTTTTTATACTACCTTTAAGTTCTACTCTTGCTTTTTGAAGATTGGGCTTAAAGGTTCTTTTGGTTTTTTGATGTGAATGACTTACATTATTTCCAAAAGACGTTTTCTTCCCGCATATATCACACATTCTTGGCATTTTATGATCACTATTTCCTTATCTTTATATATTTATTTTCCACCACTGATAAATAACAGTAATTATATTTTCAAACTTTAGTATTATATAATTAAAAATATCAAGGAATAATATCATTTTATTTTATTATTTTCAAGGAAAGTGCAAATAAATCAGTTTATTAAAAATAGCAGGCGGAAAAGTAAAGGCATAATATTTACCACATACTTCTCTCTGGAGTAAAGGGAAACAATTAGGCTTGAAAAAAGTCAATTATTAATGAAAATAGCTTATAAAAAAAATAGGACCGGAATTTAAAATTAGAGCTGTAAATAATAAATTATTAATTTTTTTCTGTTATAATATTTAAATTATTTTATATGGTTATTTCAGAAATTAATAAAAAGCGGCGGTTTGAAATATGTTAGGTAATATCGAAAAAAAAGTTCTGGAAGATATAATCGACACGATTATTGAAAATTTCAAGAAAAATGAAGCAAAAATAAATGATATGAATGTTTTTCCCGTACCTGATGGAGATACGGGGACAAATATGCTGCTGACCCTTAAATCGATAAAAGAAGAGGTCCTAAAGGCTAAAAGCCCTTCAATAAAATCTGTAATGGAAAATGCCTCAATGGGCGCGCTTATGGGCGCAAGAGGTAATTCCGGTGTCATACTTTCACAGATCTTGAGGGGATTTTTTGATATTCTTATCAAAAGCGACCAGTCCGATCTCGATACAATAATGGAGGCTCTAAAGTCCTCAAGGGATGTCGCGTACGGGTCCGTACAAAATCCTACAGAGGGCACTATGCTTACAACCATTAAGGATATACATATACATGTTGAAGAAATAGCTGAAAGCAATGGCGAGATAAGTATGGCAGATCTTATGGACAGCGTAATCGCCGCAACCGAGAAGTCTGTAGAAAGAACCACTTTCCTCCTTCCTGTGCTTAAACAGGCTAATGTCGTAGATGCAGGCGCACAGGGGATACTTGATATGCTTATAGGTCTTAAACTGGCATTTTTAAATGTAGATGGCATAAATGGAAATCTAGATAAAAAAATAGCAAGGGGAAGCAGAGCCATGACAAATAAGAAAGTCAAAGCAGGAGCTGCGGCAGATAACCCTGGTCCGGGAGTACCTGCAGAAAAAGGGTCCATTAATAGGGAACTCAATGAAGTAAAGATGAAGTCTGAGATAAAATATACTTACTGCACTGAATTTGTTATAAGGGGGAGCGGGATAAAACTTGAAAGATTGAGGGAAAAGATAGAATCTTATGGTGACAGCGCGCTTGTTGTTGGAAATGAAAACCTTGTAAAGATACATGTGCACACAAATGCTCCACAGAAAGTTATAAAGCGTGCGATAAGGGAAGGAACCCTTCATGATATCGACATCAATAATATGAAGGACCAGAGGATGGAAGCTGTCGGAGCAGGGGCCGGAACCGGAGAAAAGAAGAAGGGCGCCTCTGCCGGAAGGGCCCTTATAGTTATTGCAAATGGTGCCGGTATTGAGGAAATATTTAGAAGCATAGGAGTCGATGCGATAGTCAACGGCGGACAGAGCATGAATCCTTCTACCTATGATATAGTCAAGACAATAAACAGTATCGATGCAGCAGAGGTAATAATATTTCCGAATAATAAAAATATTATCCTCACAGCGAATCAGGCAAAGAAACTTGTTAAGAAAAAAACTGTAACAGTAATACCAACAAGGACCATGCCGGAAGGAATATCAGCAATACTTAGCTATAATCCTGATGCAGACATGGAAGAAAATACATATAATATGGAGCAGTCCATCAAGGGCAGCAAATGCGGTGAGATAACCCAGGCGGTAAGGGATGCAAATCTCTATGTAGGAGAGATCAAAAAAGGTGCATACATTGGACTTAATAATGGAAAAATAAAAGTGATATCTGATAATATCATTAATGCTTCAATAGATCTCATAAGGGAAATGATGGATGGAAATGAGGAAGTTATAACCTTTTATACTGGGAAAGATGCTACACGTGAAGATATGAGATCAGTGAAAGAAGAGCTGAAGAAGATCTTTCCCCATTTGGATATAGAGATACATAAAGGCGGGCAACCGCTATATCCCTTCATATTTTCAATAGAATAGTTTTTACGGTGGTGTCTTATAAGGATAATTTCAGGAAAATTTAAGGGAAGAAAAATAAAACCCCCGTCTGATTATAATATACGCCCTACTCTTGACCGGGTGAAGGAAAGTATTTTTAATGTACTGGGTCCCCGGGTCATAGATGCTGCTGTCCTTGACCTTTTTTCAGGAACGGGCTCACTTGGACTTGAAGCATTAAGCAGGGGAAGCAGCCTGGTTCATTTTGTTGATAAAGATATTCAATCTATAAATCTAATAAGGTATAATACTGAAAATCTTACTGGTGGTGTTCCGGACACAGGTGAATATAAAATAATTAATAGGGATGTCCTGGATTATTTAGAGTTTTGTAAAGACATAAAGTGGGATATAATCTTTTTTGACCCTCCTTATAAGATTGAAGAAGACATTATGAGGAAGGCATTTGATATAGTTGCAGAAAAAATGTTTACAAAGGAAGATACTCTGATAATATATGAGTTCTTTTTTAAGAGGGAAGTAGAAGAAGAGATCAAGAATTTAAAAATTGTAAAAGAATCATTTTTTGGTGATAAAAAGGTAATCTATCTAAATACCAGGTAAATAATTAAATTACTAAAAAGCTGATAAATTGAAGCAAATGGAACCAGGGAGACCAATGTAAAAGACGGCATTATGCCCGGGCACATATGATCCGCTTACAGAAGGACACAGGGATGTAATAATCAGGTGTTCCAGGGTCTTTAAAAGAGTAGTGGTCGCTATTTCAAAAAATACAAGGAAGAAACCGCTATATAGTCTTGAAAAAAGGATGGATTTTGCCGACAGGGTTTTCGGTGATATTAAAAATATAGAAATCGTACCTTTTGAGGGACTTCTTATAGATATGGCAGAGACCAGTGATGCTCAGGTCATAGTCAAGGGCTTGAGGGCCATATCGGATTTCGAGTATGAGTTCCAGATGGCCCAGATCAATAAAAAACTTAAACCTGACGTTGAGACCATGTTTCTTATGACAAATCCTAAATATGCATACTTAAGTTCCAGCGCCGTAAAGGAAGTAGCAAGGTATGGCGGATGCATCACGGGACTTGTACCAAAAGAGATAGAGCAAGATATTATTGAGAGTTTTAAAAGCGGAGTTTTTGATTAAAAAATAGCAAATCTAGATATGGAGAGAACAGAATGAACGCATTAGAGATCATAGACCGGATCGAAGAACTCCTGGATGGAAGTAAAAGGATACCTTTTTCTGCAAATATTATAGTAAATGGAGATGAGGTATATGACCTTATCGAAGAGTTGAGGAATGTATTGCCTGAAGAGTTTAAGCAATCCCGATGGATAGTTAAGGAAAGAGAGAATATGATCGATGAGGCAAAGAGACAGGCCGATAAGATCATGAAAGATGCTGCTGGTAAAGCAGGGATACTGGTCGGTGAGACCGAGATAATGAAGAGGGCAAATAGAAAGTCTGAAGAGATAATGTCATCCATAGAAGCTAAGGCCCGGACCATACGCCTTGAGGCGGAAGACTATGCTGATGAAAAACTGGCAAATCTTGAGGCAGTTTTGCATAAACTCCTTAATGCTATCGAAAAGGGAAGGGACCAGTTCAAAAATACCCTTTCCTCCGGGTAATAGTATTATTTATTAAGTATTAATTGAAATATCGATGCAATAAGTTTCGGTTTAAATATTAATGCATTTATGATATATTATTGAGCTTGTCGGGCTTATAACAGGTTTGTAACAAAAACATAGGAAGGAAGACATAAGTGGCCGTACCAAAAAGAAAAACATCCAGGACTAATAGGGATAAGAGAAGAACGCATGACCGTATAAAAATTGTAAATATAGTCGAATGCCCCCGATGCCATAGCAAAAAATTGGCGCATCATGTTTGCCAGGCCTGTGGTTATTATAAAAATACAGAAATAATATCACAGGAAAAGGACGCTAAAGGCAAGCCTGTAAAAAAGGAAGCGCCTAAGGCAGAAGAAAAAAAAGCCAGCGGCAAAGAAAAAGAGACCCAGGAAAGTAAAAAATAGTAAAGAGATCCGCATAGACCGGGGGGTATAAGTTTTGAGTTTAAATGATTTTTTTTGCCCGGATTCCGTGGCAGTGATAGGGGCTGCCAGGGAAGAGGGTAAAGTCGGACGTACCATTTTTGATAATATTATCGGATCAGGCTATAAGGGAAAAGTCTTTCCGGTAAATCCAAAGGCCAGTGATATAAATGGTCATAAATGCTTTTCATCAATACTTGATGTCAAACAGGATATCTCACTTGCAGTAATTGTAATACCAGCAAAATTTATTTCTAAAGTCCTGGAGGAATGCTCGGAAAAGGGTATAAAGTATGCCATTATCATCTCGGCAGGCTTTAAGGAAACTGGTGTAAAAGGAGCCAAAAGGGAAAAGCGCCTTATCGAAAAGGCGAAAGATTATGGTATCAGGATACTGGGGCCGAACTGTCTCGGTATAATAGATGCAGCCTGTCCCATAAACGCATCTTTTTCGGCAAATATGCCATCAAAGGGAAAGATCAGTTTTATCTCACAGTCCGGGGCACTTCTGACTTCAGTGCTTGACTGGGCAAAAACATCAAAAATCGGTTTTTCAAAAGTGGTCTCCCTCGGAAACAAGGCAGACATTTCTGAAAATGATCTTTTTGAAGCATGGAAGAATGATCCACAGACAGATGTGATCACTGCCTATCTGGAAGGTGTTACTGACGGTAAAGAATTTATAAGGATATCTTCAAAAGCATCAAAGAAAAAACCTATTATAGTTATAAAATCTGGTAATACTGATGCAGGTGCAAGAGCGGTATCTTCGCATACGGGAACTCTTGCAGGTTCAAATAAGGCTTATGAAGCTGCATTTAAACAGGCAGGCATAATAAGGGCCGATACCATAAAAGAGCTATTTGATTATGCAAAGGCATTTTCCTATCAGCCACTGCCTAAAGGAAAAAAAGTTGCAATAATTACTAATGCAGGTGGTCCGGGGATCATGGCTACTGATGCATGTGAGAATAATGGGATACAGCTTTCTAGCTTTAGTACTGAGACCATTGATAAGTTAAAGTGTTTTCTTCCTGAAGCAGCAAATCTGTATAATCCTGTAGACGTCTTAGGTGATGCCCTTTCGGACAGGTATAAAAAGGCTCTTGAAGTGATTATACAGGACAATAATGTGGATGCGGTAGTGGTGCTTCTTACACCACAGGCAATGACGGAAGATCTAGAGACAGCCAGGGCCATATTCGATGTAATGGATAAATCTGAAAAGAAGATAACGGTGATGACCAGCTTTATGGGCGGAGACGAGGTCAAAAAGGGTATCAGTTATCTTACAAAGAAGAGAATACCTAATTTTGAGATCCCGGAATCCGCAGTCAGTACATTAAAAGTAATGATGGACTATAATGACTGGAGGGTCGAAAAGAGTTATCCGGTCATCGAGTTCAATGTTGACGAGGAAAAGGTTAAATCAGTCTTTGACAGATGCAGGTCCGAAGGCAGATTGGAACTTGGTGAACTGGAAGCCAGGGAAATACTTGAAGCATACAGGATACCGGTTCCAAAAGCTGAAGTCGCCCATGATGTAGAAGAAGCCAAAAAAATAGCAGCCGGTATGGGCTATCCTGTTGTTTTAAAAATAGTATCACCAAATATTTTGCATAAAACCGATGTCGGTGGTATAAAAGTAGGGATAGAAGATGAAAAGGAACTTGAAGAAAGTTATGATGATATCCTTTTCAGTGTAAAGAGGTATATGCCTGATGCCAATATTTCCGGAATACTTGTCCAGGAGATGGTAAAAGATAAAAAAGAGACCATAATAGGAATAAGTGATGATCTGCAATTCGGTCCGATGATAATGTTCGGGCTTGGCGGCATATATGTCGAAGTCCTAAAGGATGTGTCTTTCAGGATCGCACCGATAAGCGAAAAGATCGCAAGGGAGATGATCGGGGAGATTAAGACGATCAAACTTTTGAAAGGTACAAGAGGGGAGACACCGTCAGATATTGAGAGTATTGTAGATGTACTGCTCAGGATGTCTCAATTAGTCACAGATTTTCCTGAAATAATGGAAATGGATATAAATCCTTTATTTGTAATGAAGCGTGGGGAAGGTTCCATCGCTGGTGATGCAAGAATAAGAATAGGAGGTTAGATCATGGTTCCGTTATATTTCATTTCGAACCAGCCGTTTTCGGGTAAAAGTTCTATGTGTGTAGGTGTAAGCAAAATACTGGCCGAAAAGGGTCTCAAAGTAGGTTATATGAAACCGGTAGGAACTCTTCCAACAAGAGTCGGCGGGATCACTACTGATGAAGATGCGCAGTATATATCAAATATCTTGGAATCCAAGGACCAGCTTGAAGATATATGTCCCATTGTCGTAACCCAGCATTATACCCGCGAAGGCCTAAAAGACGATAATTTTTCTATAAGTTTTATAGATAAAATAGAAAAATCATATAAGAATATAAACAAGGGCAAGGATATAGTAATACTTGAAGGCGCAAAAAGTGTTGAAGACGGTTATTTCCTCGGAATATCTTCACTCAAGATATGTGAAAAGCTTGGCGCAAAAGCTATCATGGTCCTCAGGTATGATGCCGATATTGTGGACCTGATACTTCATTCAAGAGACATATTGGGAGATTGTTTCGGCGGAGCTATAATCAATTGGGTCCCCAGGAGCCAGCAGGAATATGTCGAGGAGCTGATACTTCCATATCTTAAAAAGAAAAAAATAAATATTTATGGTTATGTGATCTCTGACAAGATCCTTTCATCTGTTAGTGTCAGGGAGATGGCCGACCTTCTTGGCGGACGGATAATCTGTGCCGAAGACAAAGCAGATGAGCTGGTCGAGACCTTTATGGTGGGGGCGATGGGCCAGGAACAGGCTTTGAAATTTTTCAGGCGGAAAGCGAATAAAGCTGTCATAACCGGCGGCGACCGTGCAGATGTCCAGTTGGCCGCACTCGAGACACCTACAAAATGTCTCATACTTACAGGTAATTTCCAACCTTCCTCTATAGTACTTGGAAGAGCTGAGGAATTGGGGGTCCCGATGGTACTGGTAAATTATGATACTCTTACAGCAGTGGAAAAAGTCGGGGATATAATCGGTCAAGTCAGATTTCACGAAGTTAAAAAAATAGATAAGATCATCGAAGTAGTGAGAGAGTATATTGATACTGACGGCATTCTTGAACTTTCTAAAAAATAGCCAATGTCGACCAGGTTTTATAAGTGAAAGACAGATCCAGTAAATATCCAATAATAGTAGATGCCATGGGTGGCGATTTTGCCCCCCTGGAGATCATTAAGGGTGCTCTTGAGGCATCTGTCATGTATTCTGCAGAAGTAAAGCTTATTGGCGATGAAGACAGCATACGGGAGGCTGCAGAGTCAGGGGGATTCGATATCACCGGTCTTGAGATATCGCCCAGCACCCAGGAAGTCGGGATGGATGAGTCTCCATCTGATGTTCTTAAAAATAAGAAAGAATCATCTATTTATATAGGCTCACAGCTTGTGGGCCAGGGAAATGGCAGTGCTTTTTTATCCGCAGGAAATACAGGGGCTGTGATGGCATGCTCTCTTTTTAATATTAAAAGGATAAAAGGAGTTTTTAGGCCTGCTATAGCCGCTGTAATACCTCTTGCAGATTCAAGATTCGTCCTTATAGATGCCGGTGCAAATGCGGATTGCAAACCCATGTATTTTGCACAGTTTGCCCTGATGGGTAAAGCCTATAGTGAAAATATCCTTGGTGTGAAAGATCCAAAAGTCGGTATTGTAAATATCGGCGGGGAGGAAAAGAAGGGAAATGAGCTTACCATAGAGGCTCACAAGATATTGAAGGAGATAAAAGGACTTGATTTTGTCGGCAATATCGAAGGAAGAGAGATGTTTGAGGGCAGTGCAGATGTAGTGGTAACAGATGGGTTTACTGGAAATGTGATACTTAAAGTTCTCGAAGGCCTGGCAAAAATGTTTTTTGGGGAAGTCAAGTCTGCCTTAACATCTTCATTTATTTCAAAAATGGCGGCGCTTATACTTAAAAAACCTCTTAAGGGAATGAAAAACAAGTTTGATTATGAGACCTATGGAGGCGCCCAGCTGCTCGGACTTAATGCCCCCGTAATAATATCTCACGGCAGCTCAAAGGCAAGGGCGGTAAGGAATGCTATCAGGGTCGGACAGGAAAGTCTACAGACTGATCTTGTTGAAAAAATAAAAAAAGAGATAGAGATTTATAAATAATGAAAACTTTTATAAAAAATTATAGTCAAAATTGATGAAATTATAATTTAATTAATTATAATAATAGAAAATTAAAAAGTTAAAGGAGAAAAGGTATGGAAAATTTTGACAAGCTCAAAGAAATACTTGTGGATGTTCTTGGTGTAAATGAAGATGATGTAAAACTAGAAAGTAAATTTGTTGATGACCTTGGAGCAGACTCGCTGGACCTGGTTGAACTTATCATGGCTTTCGAGGATAAATTCGGTATAGAGATAAGCGATGAAGAAGCTGAAAAAATGGTCACAGTAAAAGACGTTCTTGACTATATTTCTTCAAAAAATTAATTTAGATTTTTCATAGTATATTTATAATAAATTATATTTTTCCGGATGGACGGAAGGATATTTGAATTTAAATGGCATAGCTGTATGTAGTGAGCCGGTAAACATAGGTGGCGGATTTAAACAGATGAGTGATGAAGAAGGTGTTTTAAGAAAAAGAGTCAGGGATTGGCTTGGAGAGCTCGGTATTGAGCCTGTAGACCTGAAAATATATATTCAGGCCCTTACCCATCGTTCATTTGCCCGCCAGATAAATGTTCAGTCAAGGGGAAATGAACAGCTGGAATTTTTAGGTGACAGCGTTCTTTCCTTTTCAATTACTTCCTATCTTTATAAGAACTATAGCCATTTTGCCGAGGGCAGGTTGGCAAAGATAAGGGCAATACTTGTAAACAAGAAGACTCTTTCAATGATCGCACGCACAATCAGGATCGACCAGCAAGTGCTCTTAAGTGAAAATGAGGAAGCATGTGAGGGGCGGGGAAAGGATTCCATCCTTGCTGACGCAACAGAAGCTTTGATAGGTGCGATTTATGTCGATAGTGGAATAAAATTTACAGTAGGCTGGATTCTTGAAAGATATGAAACGCGTATCGAGAATATGGTAAATGCTCCCCAGATATCTGACTATAAGACATATTTGCAGGAAGCTGTCCAGGCGGATTATTCAAAACTTGCCAAATATAGGATGGAAAAGTCTATGGGTCCTGACCATGAAAGGATTTTTTACTCTGCGGTGATGCTTGATGGCAGGATAATCGGCCGGGGAAAAGGCGGAAGTAAAAAAGAATCTGAGCAGGATGCAGCAAAGAATTCACTTAAATTGCTCTATAATCTGGATTTGTAAACAAATAGTAATTTATCAACTATGTGCTAAAATAATTTTTTAATTTTTCGTCTAGGTCATTTAATACCCGTATAGGAGAAAACTTAGTTTGTATCTTAAGAATATAACACTCCGTGGCTTTAAATCTTTTGGGAATAGAAGCATACTCAATTTTGAACCGGGGACAAGCGTTATTGTGGGTCCCAATGGCAGCGGAAAAAGTAATATTGCCGATGGTATTTCATGGGTACTTGGCGAACAGAGCCCTAAATCACTCAGAGGAAGTACAATGGGTGATGTCATCTTCAGGAGCAAAAAAGAAGAGATGGCCATAGCCGAGGTATCCCTTCTTTTTGATAATAAAGACAAACTGTTTAACGTAGAATTTAGTGACGTAAAAATCACCAGGCGGGTATATGCAGAAGGGGGAAGCGAGTACTTCATAAACTCATCTCCCTGCAGGCTCATGGATATACAGGAATTGCTTTCAGATACTGGGATCGGTAAGGGCCTGCACGTGATCATAAATCAGGGCCAGGTAAATGAGATAGCGCTTCTCAAGCCGGTCGAGCGGAAGATGGTCATAGATGAAGCTCTTGGAATTTCAAAGCATAAGAACAGGCGGAAAAAATCCATATCAAAACTAGAAAAAGTAAGGGATGATATTGAACGCCTGGATGATCTGCTGGAAGAGATCAAAAGGACAATGGATCCACTGGAAATAGAAGCAAAAAGGGCAAGAGAATATTCAACAGTGGCAAATGAGCTTAAAGGTGAGGAAATATCACTATTTCTTACAAATCTTGGCCGTCTTAATACTGTGTGGGAGAAACAGGAAGATTCTTACAAGAAAATAAAAGAAGAAACCAGGACGACCAGTGACAGAATAATCGAAGTCGAAAGACAGAAGAGCAAACTCATAAATACTATTGGTTCAAAACAGGCAGGATATGAAACATGGAGAGCGAAGATCGAAGCTTTTAGTGCTGGAAGGACCAGGTTCTCAAATATTACCGCGCTTATTGATAGCAAGAAAAATGTATTTTCAACCCTTTATAATATGTTTGATCTGGAGTTTAAGAATGGGTCCACATCGGGAGATTCAGCTGCCGATAAAGCGCTGGAAAAAGAAAAAGAGATAATGGACCTTTCTTTTCTTGGAAAGATCACAAAGAAAATAGAATCCATAGATAAGCAGTTCAAAATCTTTTTAAATAAGGTAAAAGGTGCTATGGGTGAAAATATTATTGCAAAAGAACTGGAAAATGATGGCAAAGTGCTCTCTGATGAGATGACGAAGGTCCTGGGTGAGATAAGGGAAGGTAATATCGCACGTGAATCCTCCAAAATAAAAAAGCTTGATGCTGAGAGGAAGAAAAAGCTTGAGGAAGAAAGGAAAAAATCCGAGTCAAGGATGAAAAAAGTTGAAACCTTAAAGGAATTGTGCGAGGCAAATCTTTCCAGGGCATTAGAGATATATAGAGTACTTAAGGAATTTGAATCACTTTCTGAGAAGATCAAGAAAAGACTTTATCCTGAATTTGAAAGACAAAAAAGACTTATATCGGGAGACCAGCAAAATATTGAGAAATTTAACCAGGATATAGGGGATCTAAAAATAAAGGGAAACACTCTTGAAAATGAAATATATAAAATCGACCTTAAGAAGGAACAGATAAGGGAAAAGGTAAAATCTATAAGTATTGCGATAGTCGATGATTACAATATGTCCATTGAATATGCTACAAAGAATTTCAAACCTACTGAAGATCTTCAAGGGAGCGAAATAAAAGTCAGGAAATTAAAAAATAAGATGCGTGATTATGGAAATGTAAACCCGAATGCTGCTATAGAATATGCAAAGATAAAGAAGAGATTTGATTTTTTAAATACGCAGAGACAGGATCTGGCCGATAGTAGAGAGCAGCTCGAGGAACTCATAAAGGATATAAATAAAAAGATCAGTGAAATATTCTTAAAAAAATTTGAGATGATAAATGAAAAATTCAGGCAATATTTCAAACTGCTCTTCCCTCGTGGTGAAGGCGAGATGCAGCTTGACAGGAATGGCGATGGCACAGAGGACGAGGAGATCGGCGTAGACCTGAAAGTAGATATTGGAAATAATAAACTTGTATCGCTATCACTTCTTTCCGGTGGAGAAAAATCATTAGTATCGATGGCATTTCTTTTCTCGATATTTTCTATAAATACATCTCCATTTTATGTTTTTGATGAGGCTGATGCTGCACTTGATGATGCAAATATTGAACGGTTCTTGAACCTGGTAAAGAAATTTTCAGAACGGCAGCAAGTAATAATCATCACTCACCAGAAGAAGACAATGGAAATAGCAGATACTATTTACGGTATTACTATGCAATCAGACGGAATATCAAAAGTTATATCCGAAAAGATAGACAAGGATAATGTTGACAGCATTATGGGTGTAGGAGAAAAAGTACCGAAAAAATAAATTTATCTATACGGTACTGGCGCCAGGAGCCTGTCCGAAAAGGGGGACCTGAGCTTACAGTCTGATATTTCTATACAGATCCAGTTTTAGGAAAGGCTCCCAGATGAGGAAAATATTTAATAACATCAGTAAGATATGGAACAAGTTCAAGAGTTCAAGTGATGAATTCTGGGATGAACTTGAAGAGCAGCTTATATTAAGCGATGTCAGCATGAAGACAACAGACAGGATACTCGAAAGTGTAAAAAATAGTTCATATGAGAAAAACATTAAAGACCTTGAGGGCATAAAAGGTCTTTTAAAAGCGGAGATCATAGAAATACTGGGGGGCGGCGCGTTCGGGGGACTTCAGGTCTCAATAGATCCGCCTACAGTGTATTTAGTAGTGGGTGTGAATGGAGTAGGGAAAACATCTGCAGTCGCAAAGATGGCTAGTATGTATAAAAAACAGGGGAAAAAGATAATCCTTGCAGCGGCTGATACTTACCGTTCTGCTGCGGTCGAACAGCTGGCTCACTTTGCTGATATGCTTGATATCGACATAGTAAATCACCAGAGGAATGCTGATCCTGGAGCAGTGGTATATGATAGTCTTGAAAAGGCTATTGCAAAAAATGCCGATATGGTGATAATCGATACAGCCGGCAGGATGCAAACATCCTACAATCTTATGGAAGAGCTAAAAAAGATAAAAAGAGTGGTAAGTAAAAGACTTGGAAGGGGCCCTGACGAGGTATTGCTGGCCATTGATTCTACTACCGGACAGAATGCAAGCAGCCAGGCAGAAATATTTTCTGAGGCTATGGATATAAGCGGAATAATATTGACAAAAACAGACGGTACATCCAGGGGAGGAATAGTCCTTACGATAAAGAATGACCTGGGAGTACCAGTAAAAATTGTAACCAATGGCGAAAAGCTAGAGAGTATCTATTATTTTGATCCGGTGAAGTTTACTGATATGATATTTTCATGATGATTTTTATAAAAAGAGGCAAACTTAATACTGTTTGAACAATTAACATCAAAATTCGAGGACCTGTTTTACAAGATAAGAAATAAGGGAAAACTGAGTCCTGGTGACCTTGATAATGCACTCAGGGAAATAAAACTCGCACTTCTTGAGGCTGATGTAAACTTTAAAGTCGTAAAGGAATTTCTTGCAAATCTCAAAGTTAAGGCTCTTGGTAAGGAAGTACTTGAAAGCCTTACTCCTGCCCAGCAGGTAATAAAGATAGTAAATGATGAGATGGTAAGGATGCTGGGGTCTACCGCGGGTTCTATAAATTTTGTCTCCAAAGGACCTACCATCATAATGATGGTAGGCCTCCAGGGAACAGGAAAGACATCATCAGTAATAAAACTCGCAAACTATTTAAATAAAAAACACCAGAAAAGAACCTCGCTTATTGCCGCAGATGTATACCGTCCGGCGGCTATATTGCAGTTAACCGATATGGCAGAATCAATAGGTATTGAGGTTTATTCCACAAAAGATAAAGACCCTGTGAAGATCTCAAAAGAGGGAGTCGAAAAATTTAGGAGGGCAGGCAGTGATGTGATCATTATAGATACAGCTGGAAGGCTCCATATAGATGAAGAGATGATGGATGAGATCAAAAGGATCAGGAACACTGTAAAACCACATCTGATATATCTTGTACTTGATGCAATGACAGGTCAGGAGGCAGTAGGTATTGCTTCCGCATTTAATTCTGCGGTTGAATGCGATGGAATCCTGCTGACAAAACTTGATAGTGACACAAGAGGCGGAGCAGCACTTTCTATAAACTATGTGGTTAAAAAACCAATAAAATTTGTTTCCAATGGAGAAAAGGTCGATGACTTCGACCTTTTTTATCCTGACAGGATAGCATCGCGCATCCTTGGTAAAGGCGATATGCTGACACTGATCGAGAAAGCCGAAAAAATATTTGATGAGAAAAAAGCAGAAGAGCTAAGCAAGAAGATCGAAAAACAGCAGCTTAATTTTGAGGACTTCATAGAACAGCTTAAGGCTATCAAAAAAATGGGTTCGCTTGATAAAGTGATGTCCATGCTCCCGATCGCAAGAAATAATAAAGCATTTAAAAAGATAGATTTTGACCAGTCCCACATTGATAGGATGGAGGCGATCATAAATTCAATGACTGCAGTTGAAAGAAGAAAACCCGGTATCATAAACGGCAGCAGAAAAAAAAGAATTGCAATGGGAAGCGGTAATTCGGTAAACGAGGTAAACAAATTACTAAAGCAATTCGCAAAGACAAAACAGATGATGAAGAATTTCTCATCGCTCAAAGGTAAGCTGGGATTGTCTTTCGGAGATTAGGTGAAGATTTAAAAAATGTTTTGCAAGTTGGAGATAAACATATATAATTATTAAATCATAAGATTGTATTTTAGAGTTGGAGGTTTTCTGGATTGAGTGTAAAAATTAGATTGACCAGAATAGGGTCAAAAAAACAGCCATACTACAGAATTGTAGTAGCAGACAGCAGGTCCCCCAGGGACGGAAAATTTATTGAAAAAATAGGAACATATGATCCTAAGACCGATCCTTCTACCATTACGGTGGACAAGGATAAAGCAGTTGACTGGATTAAGAAGGGTGCCAAACCCTCTAATACTGTGCAAAAGCTATTTAATATTGTAGACCTAAAGGTGTAGTTATAACAATTAATCTTGGAGGTATGGAAGTGAAAGAACTACTGGAGTACATGGTAAAAGAATTGGTAGATAATCCTGATGACGTTGATATCGAGGAAGAGGAAGAAGATGAAAAGACCATTATCTTCAAGCTTAAGGTTGCAGAAGAAGACCTCGGTAAAGTAATTGGGAAAAAAGGTCGTACCGCAAATGCTTTAAGAATTGTTATGAGAGCAGCGTCTGCTAAGAGAGGCAAGTCATCTATTGTAAAAATAATAGATTGATTTTTTATTATTTGGTAGATTTGTTGTTGCTTTAAAAAAATGCCGCAAGATGATGTAAATGCAAGATTAATTGGGGTAATTGGGAAACCTCATGGCATTAAAGGAGAAATTAATGTTATGTTGTTAACTGATTATCCCAATACTATTTTAAAAGGGTCCGTACTCTTTGTGGACCAGGACTTAAGCATACCTGTAGAGATAGATAGCATCAGGCAAAAGACACTTAAAGGCAGGGAAGTATCAGTTATTAAGTTTGCAGGTATAGATGACCGCGATGAAGCTCAAAAATTAAAAGGAAAAAATCTGTACAGGAGCGGCAGCGAGGTACCAGCACTTGAAGATGGAAAGTTCTGGGTAGACGATCTGATAGGGTGCAGTGTCCTTCTAAAGAGTGGCATTATTATCGGAAAAGTTCAAGATGTGGATGTTTTAGCTTCAAATGAAAACCTGGTAGTTTTAATTGAGAACCCGGATATAAAAACATCAGGTATGGTTGGAAATATTTTATATGTCCCGCTTATAGAAGATTATATTGAAGATATTGATATACACGGTAAAAAGGTAGTCCTGAAAAAATTGCCGGAATATATATGACAGGCTTCCTGGAATAGACTGGTCCTGATCAGTAACTTATCAAATATATAAACATCTATATAAAAAACAGTCCATTAAATATATAATCAGCTTTATAAAAATATTAATCTTATAGTGTCCAGTAATTATGATAATAGATATAATCACGATCTTTCCGGGTATGTTTGAAAATATCTCAGAATATGGGGTGATCAGGGAGGCTTTCTCGAATGGTAATTGCATATTAAATGTCTATAACCTCAGGGATTTTTCTATCGGCAAGCACCGCAAAGTGGACGACAGGCCATATGGCGGAGGACCGGGTATGGTCATGATGCCAGAACCGCTTGACAGGGCATTGGATCATATCAAAAAGAAGAATGCAATAAAAGCCAGTGATCTTCAAAAGACAATAATGCTTACTCCTAAGGGGAAAAAACTTTGCCAACCATGCCTTAAGAATTTGTCTGGATATGAAAACCTTATACTTATCTGCGGAAGATATGAAGGCATTGATGAACGGTTCATAGAGCTTTCAGTCGATATGGAGATATCTATCGGTGATTATGTGCTAACTGGTGGTGAAATACCTGCACTCGTTCTTATTGATGGAATAGTAAGGCTCATTCCAGGAGTTGTGGGCAGTGAGAAGTCCCTGATCTTAGAGTCCTTTGAGGAAGGACTGCTGGACTGGCCGCAGTATACAAGACCTCCTTCATACAGGGGCCTTGAGGTCCCACCTGTTCTGCTGGGGGGCAATCATCAGCAGATCGATAAATGGCGCAAAAAAAAGTCTGTAGATATTACAAAAAAAAGAAGACCGGATTTATTTGACAAAAAGACCTAAATTCATTATATTTTATAAGTTTTATCCAATAAAATTCTAGTGGCGGAGTAAAAATATGAACAAAATAGACAAAATAGAGAATAAATTTCTTAAGACTGACCTACCGGCTTTTAGGCCTGGTGATAAAGTAAGAGTAAAAATAAAGATCAGTGAAGAGAATAAGAACAGGGTCCAGGCATATGAAGGAATCGTCATAAAGACACAAGGTTCTGGCATCAATAAGACATTTACTGTAAGGAAGATATCTTTTAATAATGTCGGAGTTGAACGTACCTTTCTTCTTCATTCTCCGATGATACAGTCTCTTGAGCGAATAAGTGAAGGTATTGTAAGAAGATCAAAACTATATTACCTTAGAGATAGAGTCGGGAAAAAAGCAAGAGTCAAAACAAAAAAAACAACTTGATTTTACCTGATGTCAGAAAACACAAAAGATAATAGTGGCAAGGCCAAAAAGATAACAAGGGAAGTGATCGGTTATCTTATTGCCATTATAAGCGCTGTAGTAATTGCTGTACTTATCAGGACTTTCATATTTGAGCCATTCATAGTACCCACGCCTTCCATGGAACCGACTCTGATGGTCGGGGATAAGGTTATAATAAACAAACTGTCATATAATTTCACAGATGTCGAACGGGGAGACATTATTGCCTTTCATTCACCTATAGAAGAAAACAAGGAGCTTGTTAAAAGAGCGATTGCTGTCGAGGGTGACGAGATATCACTTACCAGTGAGGGTGAGATCTTTATCAATGGTGAGCGTTTAGACGAGGACTACCTGCCAGGCGAACAGGATATTAAGTATCTTAACCAGGAAATAACTGTTGGACAAGATGAAGTTTTTGTCATGGGTGACAATAGGAATAATAGTTTTGACAGCAGGTTTTTTGGAAATATTAGTGAGGATAGGATATTCGGAGAATTTGTAATCATATACTGGCCTCCCTCAAGATGGTAAAGTATTC
>JALHTA010000177.1 GCA_022865545.1 Actinomycetota bacterium
ATTATAATATACATTTGATGGCTGTATTAATTTTTCAACCTGTTTTTTCACAGCTTTTACAATAAATTTATTGCTATGGCCAACATTAAGACATCCGTAGCCTGCTATAAAATCAATATATTTTTTATTCTCAACATCCCATAGATACTCCATGTTTCCCTTTAAGAATACTACCGGAAGTCTGCTGTATGTCGGCATTAAATATTCGCCTCCCCAGCTAAAAACAGCGCTATTATTAAGTTCTACCATGTTCTATTGCTCCTTTTTATACATTTTTACTAGTTATCATCGTCCCAATGCCTTTATCCGTAAATATTTCTACAAGTATAGAATGCTCCCTTGTACCATTTAGAATATGTGTTCTTCCCACACTCCCGTCCAGGGCATCCATACATGCCCTCACTTTTGGTATCATACCAGAATTTATTTTGCCGTTCTCTATCATTTTAATACACTGCTCGGAGGTAAGCCTTGATATTAGCTTAATATTTTCTTTTCCCTTATCATCAAATATCCCGTCAACGTCCGTAAGCATGATCATTTTCTCTGCTTCCAGGGATTTAGCGATATCGGAAGCACATGAGTCAGCATTTATATTATATGAATTTCCCTTTTCGTCTACTCCAAGCGTTGCGATCACCGGTATGTGATTATTTGATAGTATATCATCAAGAAATTTCCGGTCTATACTCTCGACTTCGCCTACATACCCAAGGTCGACCTCCACACCGTCTTTTTTATATATTTTTTTATTGCATTTTATAAAGTTTGCATCATCTCCCGAAACACCTACTGCTATATCGCCATGTTGATTTAAAAAAGAAACAAGTTTGGAATTAATGCTTCCGACAAGCACCATCTTTACCAGATTAATGACTTCTTTTGTGGTAACCCTGAGTCCATCAATAAATTTTGCTTTTATTCCCCTTTCTTCCATAAGCTTTGTTATTTGCTTTCCTCCGCCGTGAATAAGAACTACTTTTATTCCCACAAATTTCATAAGTACCAGGTCATCAAGAACACTTTTAATAATACCTTCATCCTCCATCATGCTCCCGCCTATTTTTACTATCACTACCTTATTAAAATATTCCTTAATATACGGTAGTGATTCGAGCAGTACACCTACTTTCTGCATATATGAGTCACTGATGTCTTCACCATTTTCCTTGCAGTATTTCAAATTTTTTATTTTTATTTCTTTTTCCATTCCAATAGATCCCCGCTGAATATTTTAATATTACGAATTATCAATTATGATAGAGAGCATTTATTTTTATATAGTCAAAAGACAGATCAGATGTCCATACGGTCCAGGTCCCTTTTCCGTATTTTAGGTCAATAGCAATCCTTATTTCTTTTTTGCTGAGAAGTTTTTTTGCTATATTTTTTTCAATATTTATTCCTATTCCGTTTTCGACTATCTTTTCCTCACTAAGGTATATATCGATTTTATCAGGGTCCATCTCGCAGCCAGAGGCACCCAGCGCAGCATTTATCCTTCCCCAATTTAGGTCCTGGCCGAAAATAGCAGTTTTGAAAAGATTTGAATTGGCGATCTTTAATGCTGATGTTTTTGCCTGAATTTCATCATTTGCTCCGGATACTTTTATCTCTATAAATTTGGTTGCACCTTCTCCATCCATTACGATTTTTTTTGCAAGATACTTCATTAAAAAAATAAGTCCCCCGACAAACTTTTCATAATTTTCTTCTTTTTCAGTATCCATGTCTATGCCGCTGCTGCCATTGGCCATCACTATCACCATATCATTTGTGCTCTGGCAACCGTCTACAGAAATACTATTGAAACTGACCTGGTTTGCATTTTTAAGGGCTTTATCCAGTAAGGATTTAGATATTTTTGCATCTGTTCCTATAAAAGCAAGCATCGTTGCCATATTCGGTTCTATCATCCCTGAACCTTTGGCAATACCCCCGATTATAATTTCTTTTCCTTCATCAAGATCTATCTTTATTGCAATTTCTTTTTTTATAAGATCTGTTGTAAGGATTGCCTCTGCAGCGCTGCTTCCACCTGCGGGATCAAGAGCAGCATAACTTTTCTTAATTCCGCTTTCAATCTTATCCATAGGAAGCTGGGCGCCTATCACTCCTGTTGAGGATATTAATATTTTCTCCTCATCAATTCCCATAATATTGCTTGCAATCTTTGCGGTTTTAATTGCATTTTCCATTCCGGTTTTACCCGTACATGCATTTGCTATTCCGCTATTTACTACAATAGCCATTACGCCACAGTTATTCTGGAGTTTTTGCCTGTCAAGGATGACTGGAGCAGCCTGGAATTTATTTGTTGTAAACACTCCGCTACACACAGATGCCTCAGATGTGTGTATTATACATATATCACGTTTTCTGGAACCTTTTAAACCACAATTGGTGCTGCCAGCAAAAAATCCCGGAACTGATGTTATTGTACCGTCTTTCAATATCTTATAATTATTATCATCTTTCTCCTTTTTCATCTACAAATCCATTCTATTATTCTTTTTACTATCTCCACAAATCAGCCAAATATCAGCTGTATAATCCGTCTGATACCAGTCCTTCGCTTTCTTTAAGCCCAAACATAAGATTCATATTTTGGACCGCCTGTCCTGCGGCGCCTTTTAAAAGATTATCAATAACACTAAATATCTTCAGCGTAGAAGTCCTTTTATCATGGTTTATCCCAATAAGACATCGGTTCGTTCCTACAACATCCTTAAGTTGGGGTATGCCGTCAGCAAATACCTTTACAAATATACTATTCTTATAAAAATCCCTATAATCCTTGATGATACTTTCTTTAAAATCCTCCGGCTGGTCTTCTGCAACCTTGCAGTAGATAGAGGAAAAAATTCCCCTGTTTACAGGAAGCAGATGGGGGGTAAAATCAATTTTATAGTCGAGTCCTGATATTTTCCTGATCTCCTGTTCCATTTCACCAATATGCCTGTGGTTTTGAGTGCTATATGCATAAAAATTATTATTTATGCTGCCAAAAAGATATGGTTCTTTCAGTTTCCTCCCTGCACCACTGACACCTGATTTCGAATCGATGGAGATATTATCTAGCTTTTGTCCAGACTTTAGGAGAGGTGCAAGTCCAAGCAGTATAGATGTTGGATAACATCCTGGATTTGCTATATATGAACTTTTTTTTATAAGACCACTGTTTATTTCTGGCAGACCATAAACAAAATCCTTAAGAAGCTCCGGAATGATATGGTCTGTACCATACCATGTTTTATATGAATCGGGATCATTTATCCTAAAATCTGACCCTATATCGATTATTTTTAAATTC
>JALHTA010000178.1 GCA_022865545.1 Actinomycetota bacterium
AATAGTATAAAAATTTAACTTTTTTGAAAAGTAGGAAGAAGCTTGCCGGTTCCTAAATGTCTATTAATAATTTTCTATTAAAATTAACTTACGGCAACCTTATACCTTAATATTAAGTTAAAAGTTTCTACAAATCGTAGTTATTATATCCGTGAATTCTAGGAACATTCCCGCTTGGGATTTTAGCCGAAGAAGATTTACCTGCTCACATTCGATGTTGCTCACTGGGCGCAGGGCTGGGGTCTTTTATTGGGTGAAAAAGTGCGTCAAAGCGAGGAAGCGAACGTAAGATAACACATAGCGCTTTGGCTCTGGGGATCAGCCACGACTGCAGCATGTGCACCCGAGGATTGGACATCTATTAGTTTAACAAAAAAGCTGAACATCTTATCGTCAGGCAACAGTTCGGCCAGTATATTTTTTGATACTTCGAAAAATTCCTCATTGAACTCTGATTCCGGTGTATCAGGATACACAGGCATGTAAATAATATGTCCTTCCACCAGATCCTGGAAGAAGTGTGTACCATAGGATACTTCAGGTGTATGGCCGCCTCCCTCCCGGGCAATTTCAACAAGAACAGCAGTATTATCTATATCTGAATAGGTTATGTTTACACCCAGGTCAATATTATTACTACCCCACCTCCCGGGTCCCATTAAAATATATGCTGCCCCATCCAGACGAAGTCGTTCATTGATCCTGCCAACCACACGCCCCACAGATTTCTTTACATGCAATTCTTCAATCCCTGCATACACTCTCGGGTCTATGTAGACTATGTAGCGAATATCACTAATCACTCCCCCATTAATGATCTTGCTGGACCGGAATAAGATATTTTTCTGAGGTACATCAACTGGTATGACAACGGGACCGGTAATACCTGGTATCTTCATGGTACGACATTGCAACAAATTGATTCGGGTCCTGTTATTTGAATCCACAAATGCTGTAAATTCCATATCCACCGGATAGTCATAACCCTTTTCGATTATTTTCAACATTTCTCCTATGTTCTCTACAAAATCTGTCTGTCGTATAAGGTTGTTAAAAGTAAGAATAAGATGGCTCGACAAACTGTCTATTCGTCCGGTATGCTTATCATAAATATAACCGTCCTTGATTGAGGACATAAATAATTTAAGGTTGGGGTAGTCACCATCAGTGATCAGTTCTGAAACAGGTAATGTCCTGAACTCATTGTCCTTAAGGTCAAGCAGATCGACCTCCCACTGGGAATATTTTGTAATTTCCATGCCGATCTCTGGTCTGAGTTCCGGATGACTGATTGCTATCATTCTGGGATAATCCCTGCCAACCCTGTCCACTGCACGGGTACCAAGACCGAATACCAGTCTGATCATTCCCTTCTCAGGTTCTATACGGGGAGTCCATGCGTAAAGATTTCTTGAAAATGTCACACCAGCAAGGGTCGGGAAGAAATAGTCCTTATATGGTACGCCAGATACACGCTGTACAAGGATTGCCATTTTTTCATCAGTATCTTCGAGACCATGGACCCTTCTGTATGAAAAGGCGTCTGGATTTAATGCACTTGCATATACAAGCTTAATAGCACCCATAAACTCTTCAAGTCTTTCATCAGGGTTA